>JAIDUH010000138.1 GCA_029060285.1 Muribaculaceae bacterium
ATCTTTCTGTGTCTGCCATTGACAATTCCACCTGTGCAGTGAGCTCCTACATTTGTATGTATATAAAATGCGAAGTCAAGCACTGTGGCTCCTGCCGGCAATTTGAAGAGGTCTCCCTTTGGAGTGAAGGCATACACTTCTTTTGTATAGATATCCATGCGGATATCTTTCATCAGCTGCATGGGGTCGTCTTTGCCGGCTTCCAGAATGTCGCGGATATTGTTCATCCATTGGTCGGTGGAGTCTGACTTTACTCCCTTGTAGCGCCAGTGGGCAGCGAGTCCCTTTTCCGCTACAAGGTCCATTCTCTTGGTGCGGAATTGCACTTCAACCCATTTAGAATCCGGTCCCATCACAGTGGCATGCAGGCTCTCGTATCCATTGCTCTTCGGTATGGATATCCAGTCACGCATACGGGCAGGGTTAGGGGTATACATGTCGGTGAGTATGGAGTAGGCAAGCCAGCAGTCGCTTTTCTCCTTCTCAGGGGGAGTGTCTATTATGACACGGATAGCGAAGAGGTCGTAGATTCGGTCAAGATCCACCTTCTGCTTTCTCATTTTCGCCCAGATGGAAGATATGGATTTTGTGCGTCCTTTGATGGAGAATGTCAATCCTGCATCTTCAAGTTTCTTCTTGACAGGTGCAATGAATTTTTCTACATATGCATCGCGCGAGCGTTTTGTCTCATTGAGCTTGTTTGCGATCTGCTTGTATATCTCGCGGTTGGTGTATTTGAGGGAAAGGTCTTCAAGTTCCCCTTTGATCTTATATAGACCAAGGCGGTGGGCAAGTTGCGCGTAGAGCACATTTGCCTCAAAAGCCACATTTGTGACCCATTCATTGTCGGGGTGGAGATTGATGCGTCGCATCAGGACGAGGTCGCGCACGATCATTATGATTATGACACGTATGTCATCGGCAAGCGAAAGCATCAATCCTCGGAAATTATCCTGGTTTTGAAGATTACGTTTAGCTGAGAATTGGGCAACAGTTTCTATGCCTTTGATCATTTCCGCCACATCCTTCCCGAATGCCTCTTCGATTTCTTGCAGGGAGATCACTTCCCCATAGAAGTCGCAGAGTAGGATGGCAAGAAGTATATTGGTATCGGCGTCTATGAAATGAGCGAACGCATCAGCTGTTTCCAGGGCAAGAGCCATCCTTGGAAGCCCTTTTTCATCGTATGCCGATTTGCCGTTGGCGCAGGTTTTCTTCAGCAGCGAACGCATTATTCGTTTGGCTTCCGGCGTGAACGATGCTTGTGTTGCCACGCCCTCGTATAGGTCGCGGCAATGACGCAGTAGGGAGAGAGGAAGTTTGGTTTCTGGTGCCTTGTTTTCTTCCATAGTTCCGTCAGTTTGTTTGTCAAAGACAAATTAGTTGAAACAACTTCAAAGTTAATAAATAAAACGATTGCATACAAAAAAAAGTTTTTATTTCCCGGCAAGTCGTTTTATTTTGTTTAGAATTGAATATGGCATCATGCGCATTGTGCGATGGCCAATAGTGGATATAATTCGTTTAGTCTGATATTTAGAAGATGATCTGAATTTATGAAAATATTCTACAGTAGCCATCATATTTGATGTCATGAGCATGGCAATTTCTTGTGGATTATAAAGAGTAGAGGAGACCTCAGCCTTTTTAGTTAAGACAGACACTATTCTACCCTCAGCGGTCACAGTGGTGGTCACTTCCGCAAACCCCTTGCATATTTCTGTGACATTCAGTTCTATATCTTTATTCCAAAGAATAAAGTTGCCATCTTCTTCATTTATGTTGAACTGGTGGAACCCCCGATATCCTTCATTCTTCGCTTCATTACGGAAATGATTGAGATAGAGCACTCCATTTTTTTTGAGCGCTGCAAGGGCTTGAATGATGCCGTTCAGTGGATTTGAACAATGGTCAAGGGCATTGCGGACATGAATGAAATCTACTGTGTTTGGAGCGTACGAGCCGGTAAGGCTCTCAATCATTCCAAATTGGATTTCAGGCCTTTCAATCCGATATCTTCTCAGTATTTGATTGTAGAATGGAGCCAATGGGTCGACATAATCAACGTCGAAATGCTTTCCATTAATATTGCTGCTAAACATATAGCTAAGTGCACAACCTACATCAAGAAGCTTTGGCCGAGGCGTCTCCAGACCATCTACATATTTGCCAATGTCAAAATTATCAAGATGGCAAGGCTTGTCGTAAAGCGACCAGCTAAAAAGGTCGGCTCTACGGCGCTTATTGCCATAATAACTTCTCCAGAAAGCCACCTCGTATGGGATACCGGAAAGCCATCTTTGGAAATCTTGCTTATCTTTGATTATCTGTTTTGAGTCGTTGTCTTCTTTCATCGTGAATATTCTCAGATCCACTGCAAATTTAATAAAAAATCGTCAGATTTCCGATATCTGATGTAGAAAAAATGAATTCTGTCTCCATTGCTTTTGAAAGAGGATCAATATTTTTGGATGAAGGAGAATATAGAGTCGTAGGCAGCGTCGCGGTGAGGCTTTTTGCTGAGTATGAGGTCGTGCAGGCCGGAGTCAATGGTGCATACCGTCACAGGGTTTGGACTCATCTTCTGAATGCGCTTGCCGACATCTTGGATCATATGCGGGTCGAGCACTGCATCTCCATATTGAAAACTTGGATCATAATTGCACCCATCTACCTTGCGGCTCGAATGCATTATGAGGACCGGGACTGCCAATTGGTCGCCATGCTTTTTGACCCTGTTTTGTGTTGACTGTATCTGTCCTACCCAGGAGAAAGTCACTGGTGGAGAATAAATCATTTTCCAATCGGTATTGTAAGTCCATTCTCCATCATATTGCTTCAAAAGAGAATATGCATAGCCGTCACATTTGCCTTGGGGAATCTTGGCATTCTTTATAAATGCTGATAGATTTCTCACTCCCGGAATCAACATGTGCCTATAAAAAGAATTGAAGTTCCATGCCAGGAAGGGGGAGTCTGTGACGATTCTATCTACAGGAATATCCTTACCCTTGTCGACTCCGTATGAAATTACTGTCAAGCCACCTGTTGAGTGGCCTCCAAGTGTGATATCGGTGATTCCATCTCGTTTCATTTGCACCACTGCCGAGTCAATGTCGTCATAATATTTCCGCATATCCCTTATGTTGTAGGGATATTGCCAAGGCTCTTTGCTCCGGCCGTAGCGGCGAAGATCCACGGCATAGAAATGATAGCCTGAATCTACGAAACGTTCTCCCATCTCTGATTGGAAGAAATAATCATTGAATCCATGGATGTAAAGGAATCCTTTCTTCGAAGGTTTCTTGCATTTCAGTCTTACGATTGTAGATCGGCAAGGCCCGTCAAATTGCTCTCCTTGATTGACATATCGGGCCTCATATCCCGGCAAAATGTCGGGATGCCATGATATATCAGTTGTGACTGTCTTCGGTCCTGTATATTTTGCATCAATATCCCATGCCTTAGCTTCGGGACGCACAAATGCCATCGCCAATAGCAAAGGCATTGCAAGGGTAAGAATCTTTTTCATACCCTTATAACGCACATTCGCTTCAAGAGTTTATAATTTATAGTTAATCGTTGATCGTTAATCGTTAATCGTTAATCGTTGCTCGTTAATCGTTGCTCAAGGTAATCATTTACAAGGTGGAGGAGAGAGTCCCTTCCTTGGGGCAAAGCCCATACCTGAAACTGAGTGAAACTTACAGGAGTGGAATAATCAAGATCGGGATATTGTTCTTTCATTTTTTTTGCCGTTTTTTCATTCACCACAGAGAATTTCCATGCTGACTTCGCTACTTTTATGGCGAGATACTCCTCACTTAATTCAGGCTCCTCGACTATGGTGATTGTACCCCCGATTTCTTTCTTAAGGTTTTCAAGGCGTCTCTTGGCTGCACTTCCTTTCTCTATGTGAATAGTGTCTCCGTCAAGATCCAGGGCACTTCTTGCCGGGAGAGTGCCATTATCATTGCGTTTCTGAAGAAGGACCATTCGGTCAAGATAAACGTCCCTTGTAGTGAGAAATTCTTGCTTTAAGTAACTGTCAGCGGGCAGCGAAGCGAAAATATCATATTCCCCGTCAGCTAATTTCTTGATGGCGGCATCTCTGTCGATCACCGGGTGTAGACTTACTTTAACGCCAAGAGCTTCTTGAAGACCTTCAAGAAGATGATAATTTATCCCTATGATACTGTCGTTGCCATCTTCAGATACCATAACCTTATAACTGTCAGGTCCGTACACTATTGCTGCATGAATTGTGTCTTCCCTTGCTCCGGCGTCTTGGGCAATGCTCCCCTTGGCAATGCGACGAAGTCCAAACATGGCAATTATAACTATTATCAGCAGCAATGCATAGACCGCTATCTGCTTAGTGCGCGGTTTCGATTCTCTCCGATAGTCTTTCATGGTGAATAAACTGAACGATTAGACAGTTAAACGATTAAACAATCCTTAGTTGGCAAAATCAACTGCAATGCCGATTTGGAATCTCCGGGGATTTATTGGGTAGTGAGGCAGTGAGAATTCATTGTATGCACTTCCGAAAAGTCCTTGGTTCACATGACTCATCATCACGTAGAATCGGCATCGATACAGACGCAAATTTACATATGCGTTGCAAAAAGGATAACCCCCGAGAGCTGTCTCTTCCTGGTTGCAGAATGTCATCGTTGCAGGTTGGTAGGCATATCCTTTGTATTTGGTATAGTAATCGCAATCCACTCCCACTTGCACATGAAGCACCTTGAAAAGACGTGCCTTAATAAATAAATTGCTGTAGACTGTCAATTGAGGCAATGGGATTACACTATTGTTTGACGACACTTGCCATGTCACTTTGTTATTCCAGTTGAGTATCCCGACTTTGAAATTTTGTTCCAGACCGACGCTCATGATCTGAACACTGCCTCCATATTGCTGAGGCATGAAGTCATTGCCGAAATAAATATGGTTTTGTTGGTTTTCTACATCTATCATGGCTTTGGTCCGCGTCCATGGTATTTCAAGAGCTCCTCCAAATTTCACGGATCGGATCTTCCCGAAATCATTGCTCCATATGAAATGATTTGATACGTAATGTTTCGTAAGCCAATCAGGAGTTGTATTGTGGAATCCTCCATGTGCCTCAACTGTAACGGTGTCTCCGAAAAGAGGGATATTTGTCATGATTTGCCCGTTTAGCTCAAGGTCGCCGGCTGCATCTCCGCTAAGACCAAACCTCACGTCGGCATTATATCTCAATATTGATCCTTGGGCTTTCTCAATCCTTCCGCCTATGAAGACAAAGTTCTGATTGTGTTTCGCTTCCGGTATTCCTGCAGCTGGCAATGGGGTCAGTCCATTATTGCTTTCTGTTGAATTCTCTCCACTTGATGCATCCTCCCCCTCAGTCTCTGATTTATATCCGGCATTTGGAAGAGTAAACTGATTCAACTGATATGTAGCATATGCGGAAAGTCCGAATTTCATCCATTTCTGGAAGCCTTCGATAAAGTATACTCCAACAGTATTGCTTATGCTGTTTAGCTTTGTATCGTCTGATGTTTCAGATTGGTCAAAATAAAAATTCTCCCAAAAATCCTGAGCTCTGCTCTTCTCGCTGAATACATGCCGATAATGTCGGTAATCGAAGCTGTAAAGTATTTTCATTACCGGTACATAGATGTCGCGTGTCAGTGTATCGTTGACTTCTTCCTCACTCCAATATCCTATTTTATAAGCATGATTCATATAAAATTCCGCTCCGGTCAGTCGGTTTTTTGCATTAGTGAGCCGTGTCGGGATACTCTTGTATTGCACCGATGTCACTCCACCCTGTACTGCTGCAGGATCTGTGATGTAGCGATCGTCTGTAATGCCACCGTTTTCTAAGTTTTGGTGGGCATATTGCTGGTAGAAAGTCTGAAGTTCATATCGGTCGCCAAAATAATATGCCGAAAGCCCAAAATTGAAGTTCTTGGCTGCTTGAAAATTGTAGCATCCCTTTGAGTGCAGGTAGTCTAAGAATCCTCCAATCCCGATTCTGCGGTTGACGTTTCCGGCAAAGTCTGCCTGTAGCCGGTCTTGGTGATTTTCTGAATTTCCACAGTAATTATACTGCAATATGGTGGTGGGTATATATGTGTTGTGGAATTTCTGTTTCGCGAAACTTGGCATCCAAAATCCCAACGCATCATAAAACAAGAATCCGCTTGGACGCTCTTTCTCAAACCATAGTAAGTTTGTTCCGGGTGCCCCAAGGTTGCCGGTTGTTGCCCATGCGTCACTTGCCATCGTAGGGATGCTGCGTCGCTGATAATTATATTGGGCTGTGTCCACTTCCGCAGGAATATGAAAGCCAAGCGGATATGTCAATGTCCAAGCCGATGGCTCTTTCACAGTCTCCAACGGTTCTCCTTGTCCCGGCATTGCATGCGGATTCCAGTCGCGGTCGCCTTGAGCGAATGCATTTACATTCGCTGCTGCGAGAATGAGTATCAGGCAGCATACTCGGATTGAGACTTCCATTATGCGTGTGTATAGCGAATATGATAAGCGTACATTTCCATTCATTCTGCAAATTTACAAAATTTATTTCAGTTAAAGCGCATGAATATAAAGAAAACACTCTATAATCATGTTATTTCTTCCTTAACGTTTTTATACTGTTTTATCACCATGTCGACATTGGCATTTCGTATTTCTATTGCAATACCTACTTTCTTCTAAGTTTATCCACGGCTCTTTCATTTAAATCCAAGTCTCCCAGCCCATATTGTCAGACCTGAAGTATAGTATTTAAGAATGATTAATTCTGTGAAAATCTGCCGGTTCTTGCGCTTTGACAAGTTCTGAGCCTAACATTTAATCTGAATATATATGTGCTGAGAAGATCCGAGTCTGTCATTTCCCATAGCAAGAGATTGTGGTGCGAACGCAGTGAGTACATCCCACTCCAATAAAATAATATCACTGCGCCCTCTGCATGTTCTCATCAACGAAATTGAAGAAGAACCATAAAACATAAGGAATTCTGAAAGTACATGGATTTTTTAAATGAAAGAGCCGTGAAGTTTATCAATAAATTTATATGCATAGTTTGATTATATGGAAATTTATGATTAATTTCGCACTATGATAGAGAAAGGAATTGTTTTTGGTTTAGGATTGTTATATCTCCAAACACATGTTTCCGATAAAATCATAATAATATGAAGAAGACTTTCTCATTGACCTTCCTTGTGGCCATTTTGCTGATGTCGTTGTCAGCAACGGCACAGATTCGTTATGGTTTCCGTCTAGGTGGTTCTTTTGCCAAAGCCTCCCTGAGCGATGCTCCGGGCATGTCGATGAAAAACGGAAGTGGTTTCAGCGGTGGCCTTATGCTCGAATATCAGATGGAGAATAATGGTTTCGCTCCCGATATAGCCGTACTCTACACCCGATATAGTTCGACTCTGATTGATGAAGTATCCGGCCCTGCAAAGTTAGGACGTGACTTCATTGAAGTCCCGCTGCATCTCAAATATAAGTTATATCTATCTTCCACCAACAATCTCGTGGCTCCGATGATCTATACCGGTCCGTCACTTCTCGTGCGTCTCGGAAATGGCAATCCTGAACAATTGTCGACAAAGTCTGTACAGCCTGGATGGGATGTCGGTATAGGCTTCGATATTATCAATTTCATACAGCTTTCGGTCGGCTATCGCTTCGGGCTTGGTAATGCAGTAAGCCATAGTGCGGTCCCCGTCGCCTGCCTCCACACCAACGGCTGGAACGTCTCCGCCAACCTCATCTTCGACTTCTGATGTGATTTGAATATCATACATTGATGTAATCACTAAAATCCGAAGTAATTCTTACCTAAAAATTGTATTTATTATGAATAAACTGTTCAAGTTCGATAAGTCAGTAAATTCTCTTTTATATGCTTTACAAAAATTAGGGAATAAGACTGATATGCATAAACTTTGTAAAATTCTATATTTTGCTGACCAAAAACACCTTTCTCAATATGGCCGTAGCATAACTGGAGATACATACATAGCAATGCAGTTTGGTCCCGTACCATCCTGTGTAGATGATATTCTTAAGGCATTGAGGGGTGATAGTTTCTTTTCCTCAAGCAATGAGATAGAACCATTAAGAAAAAGCATGATATTTGAAAACAGATTCATGATTAAGGCATTGCAGGGTCCGGACATGGATGAATTATCTGGGTCTGACATAAAATGTCTTGACTATGCGATAAATTTGTGCAAGGATAAAAGCTTTGAGCAGCTTACCAGACTTTCTCATGGATTGGCATGGAGCAACACTCAGAGGGATAGAGCGATTTCCATTAAGGATATACTTCGTGAAGCTGGAGATGAAGAAGCCTATGTGGAATATATATCTGACAATTTGAAACTTCAAGCAGCCTTTTTATAATGGATTTGCCTTTAGAATTATTACAAAGCAGCATCGAACGAGGCACTATATTGCTGTCTGACAGTTTCGAAGATATAGATCATGCTAAGTTTTTTGCTGTTATGGGAGTATATGAAGATTCGATTGCAGGTTTCTTTTTCATTAATTCAAGAATTCATCCTATTATTAGTTCTAAGCCTGAATTATTTGCCATGCAATATCAATTGCGTAGAAAAGACTATGGCTTCTTGAGGTATGATTCTTTTTTAGGTGCGAATGAACTCCAAACAAGATCAGTATCAAGTTTAGCTAAGTCTATGAAAGATGGACAAACATCTATTGTAGGTAAACTGACAGAATATGATTTGAATTCAGTACTGGAAGC
>JAIDUH010000139.1 GCA_029060285.1 Muribaculaceae bacterium
TTTTTTTTAATACTTAAGAGTTTCTTTATAAAAATTACCCCCCCCCGTCCATATTTTACCAATTTTGAGGTAATTTGACCAATAAATGTAAATTTTTCTCTTTATGGGACTGGAAAGACGGTATTAAAAAGCTTCGCGAGAGTGCTTGCTACTCCGGGCTTCGCGAGAATGAAGGACGCACTCGGAGAGTTCTCACTACTCTAGGGGATACCTTAATAAAAAAAATTTGAGGAGAATGTGGGGATATAATGAAAAATTTCATTATTTTTGCATCTAAATTAGTTAACTATGGAAAGAATTGAAAAGAAAAGGCTTGATGCATTGCGCAAGGCAATGGCTGAGCACTGCATAGACTGCTGCATCATCAACAGCACGGACCCTCACCAGAGTGAGATTCCCCCTGCCCACTGGCGTGGCAGAGAATGGCTCACCGGGTTCAAGTCGGAAAACGGCACCAATGGCACGGCTGTAGTCACAAAAGATCACGCTTATGTGTGGACAGACAACAGATTCTTCATCCAGGCCCGCCAGCAACTTGAAGGGACAGGATTTGAGATGATGCCATTTGACGGACCGGAAGCAGTGGATCTAATTGACTGGATATCCAAACACTTGGAAGCAGGTCAGACAGTAGGCATAGACGGGATGACATTCAGCGTATCGGAAGCACAGGACATGGAGCTGAAATTCACAGAGAATGAAATCAGACTTCGCACGGATTTCCCTCAGTTTGACTATATTTGGCCGGATCGGCCGGCGAGACCGCTAAATCAACTTTTTGTACACGACGAGGCAATCGTAGGGGAGAATGTAGAGTCCAAGATAGGAAGAGTGCTTGAGCAGGTGAAGAAAGCAAGCGCCGACAGCATCTTGATTTCTGCGCTTGATGACATCGCTTGGATCACCAACCTGCGTACTGCAGGAGACATATCTTTCAGCCCGATGTTTGTCAGCTACCTCTATCTTAACACAAAAGGCAAGCGAGTGCTTTTCATTGACGAGGATAAATTGACCGAAGAAGTCAAAAAACATCTTGACCATTATAATATAGAGGTTTTGCCATACGATCAGGTGAAAGAATTCGTGGAGAACCTGCCTAAAGAGGAGCGGCTGATGACAGATCCTACCCTTACCGCCATAGGAGTGTATGATCACATCGACTGTCAGACAATATTCGGAGGGGAAGGCGTTGCAAAACTGAAGAGCGTTAAAAACGAATGCATGCTGACCCATTGGCGCACCGCCATGGAGAAAGACGGGGTTGCACTTGTCAAATTCTTCAAATGGATCGACGAGGAATACCCCAAAGGGCAACTAACCGAAATGAGTCTTTCACGCAAGCTTCGTGAACTAAGGCTTGCAGACCCGGATTGCGTAGATGAGAGTTTTGCAGCCATTTTAGGATGGAACGGCCATGGAGCAATCGTACATTACGAACCATCAGATGAAACGGACGTTCCGGTAGCAGGTCCCGGGTTACTTCTCGTAGACAGCGGCGGACAGTATAAGCAGGGCACCACCGACATAACGCGTACGATAGTGTTGGGAGGAGAAGCAACTCCGGAGCAGAAACATGACTTCACTCTGGTGCTGAAAGGACATATCGCACTCTCAAAAGCCACATTCCCGAAAGGGACCCGCGGAGCACAGCTCGACATCCTGGCACGCCAGTATCTCTGGAATGAAGGGAAAGCCTATTACCACGGCACGGGCCATGGCGTAGGATTTTTCATCAACTGTCATGAAGGTCCGGTGCAAATACGCATGAATGAGATACCGGTACCACTGGAACCGGGCATGGTGATGAGCAATGAGCCGGGCATATATATAGAAGACAAATATGGCATCAGGAGCGAGAACATGTTGGCGGTAGAGCTTTGGAAGAGCAATGAATTTGGCGACTTCTATCGCTTCCGCAACCTGACACTCTTTCCATTCGACCAAAATCTGATAGAATGGGAAATCATCACACCCGAAGAAAAGGAATGGCTCAAGGCATACCATAAGGAAGTGTATGACAGGCTCTCCCCTCTCCTATCGGAAGAGGAAGGGAAGTGGCTCTTTTCGAAATGCATAATTCATAATTCATAATGCATAATTCTTATAAATCTTATAAGTCTTATAAATCTTATAATTAAAAAAATTGATAACTAAAAGATATGGCTATAATACAGGAAGTGAGGGGATTTACCCCGGTGATAGGCAAGGATTGCTTCCTTGCAGCAAATGCAGTGGTAGTAGGCGATGTAGTGATAGGCGACGGATGCAGCGTATGGTTTGGAGCTGTGCTTCGTGGCGATGTCAACTCAATCCGCGTGGGCAATGGCGTCAATATCCAGGACGGCAGCGTGCTTCACACTCTCTATGAGAAATCCACCATCGAAATCGGCGACCATGTTTCCGTAGGACACAATGTAGTGCTTCACGGATGCAAGGTAGAAGACTACGCACTGATCGGAATGGGCGCTGTAGTGATGGACAATGCCGTAGTCGGCGAAGGCGCTATCGTGGCAGCAGGTTCAGTTGTGCTGAGCAACACCAAGATCGGCAAGCATGAACTTTGGGCAGGTTGTCCGGCAAAGTTCGTCAAGATGGTAGAGCCTGAAAAAGCCAAGGAGATGAACATCAAGATTGCAAACAACTATCATATGTATTCCACGTGGTATGGACCACAAGAGTAACCTGCCAGTAGCAGTAGACATAAAAGAGGCAAGAGAGAGGGATACAGACTTGAGGATATTGAGTCTGCTTTCCCAGTCATTTCCCAATGTGCAGGCGGCGAGCACGGAGATCATCAACCTTGAGGCCATCCAAAACCTACCCAAAGGGACAGAGCACTTCGTGGCAGACCTGCACGGCGAACACGAGGCATTTTCCCACATACTCCGCAATGCCTCGGGCAACATACGCCGGAAAGTGACAGAGATCTTCGGCAATTCGCTTCGCGAGCAGGATATACGCAAACTTTGCACGCTCATTTACTATCCGGAGAGCAAATTGGAGTACACGAAGGCTGAGGAAGACAACATGGAAGACTTCTATAGCGTCACCCTTCATCAACTGATACTCGTGCTTCAGTCAGTATCATCCAAATATACGCGCTCCCGGGTGAGGAAAGCCCTTCCAAAAGAGTATGCCTATATCATAGAGGAATTGCTGCACGAGTCACCTACCGATTATGACAAGGATGCCTATTTCCGCCGCATCATCGAGACCATCATCTCCACGGGACAGGCTGACAATTTCATCATCGCGCTCTGCAACGTGATCCAGCGCCTGAGCATCGACCAGCTCCATATCCTCGGCGACATCTTCGACCGGGGACCCGGGGCACATCTCATCATGGACACGCTATGCGCCTACGAGCGTTTTGACATACAATGGGGCAATCACGATGCCCTCTGGATGGGAGCCGCGGCAGGAAACGACGCATGCATAGCCAATGTGTTGCGCTTGTCGCTGCGCTATGGGAACATGGCTACACTCGAAGACGGCTACGGCATCAACCTCGTCCCGCTCGCCACCTTCGCACTCGAGACTTATGCCGACGACCCATGCGAGGGATTCGGGCCACACATCATGGACGGAGAACATGCCCCCGACGAGAAATCGCTCCAACTCTGGGCGAAGATGCACAAGGCCATCAGCATCATACAGTTCAAACTCGAGGGACAGACCATCGACAGGCGGCCGGAATGGAAGATGGAAGACAGGAAACTACTGCATCTCATTGACAGGGACAAGGGAGTCATCACCATCGACGGCACTGAATACGAGCTGAAAGACACGAACTTTCCAACCGTATCGGCAGAAAATCCTTACGAACTGACTGAGGATGAAGCCTCGCTTGTGGAAAAGCTCCACCATTCGTTTATGGTGAGCGACAAACTCAACAGGCACGTGCAGTGTCTGCTTTCGCACGGGTGCATGTATGCCATCTACAACTCCAACCTGCTCTTCCATGCCTCCATGCCTCTGAATGACGACGGAAGCCTGAAGGAAGTTGAGCTGAACGGAGCCAAATACAAGGGAAGGGAACTCATGCACCGTATCGGCATGATGATGCGTGCCGCATTCAACGATGACACAGATCCGGAACTGCGGAAATTTGCAGTAGACTATTACTGGTATCTCTGGTGTGGCAAAGACTCCCCTCTTTTCGACAAGTCGAAGATGGCGACTTTCGAACGCTATTTCATCAAAGACACCTCCACACACACCGAAGACAAGGGAAATTACTATAAGCTACGCAACGACGAGAAGATAATAGACGGCATACTCGACGCCTTCGGAGTAGAGGGCGAGCACCGCCACGTCATCAACGGGCATGTGCCGGTAAGAGCAGCCAAGGGAGAGAGCCCTATGCGCGCCAACGGAAAACTCCTTGTCATAGACGGAGGTTTTTCGAAGGCCTATCATTCCACTACCGGCATAGCCGGCTACACGTTGGTCTACCATAGCCGTGGACTGGAGCTTGTGCAGCACGAGCCGTTCGAGTCAGCGGAGAAGGCTGTGAAGGAAGGAACCGACATCTTGGGATCGAAGCAGATCGTAGAGCTTTCCGCCAAGCGACTGAGGGTGCGCGACACTGACAAGGGTCATGAGCTTCAAGGACAGATAGAAGAGCTCAAGGACCTGCTCCATGCCTTCAGACACGGACTGGTGAAAGAGAGACATAACCGATAAACAGGAATGCATAATTCATAATGCATAATGCATAATTGTCAGACCCTGAAATTCAAACGATAAAACAGTTATGTACTTAATTCATTACATCTAATAAATGAAGTTGTTTAAACTTATTTACGAATTCAAAAGATCATCATAAAACACTAAAAATATGATTCTTTTTATTAATCTTCCGCCATCTTTTCGGCGTATTTTCCTTCATTCATCAGTCACGATGCCCGCATCGCTCCTTCTTCATGAAGAAAAATCCGCTCGAAAACCTGACGAAATCTTAATAAAAAAATAAGTTTAAACAACTTCAATGTGAAACTTATTTTTTATTTACATTTTTAT
>JAIDUH010000014.1 GCA_029060285.1 Muribaculaceae bacterium
TAAAATCAGAAAACTTAAAGAATTAGGATTCTCAGGAGCAGCGATGTTATCTGAGGCATGGAAAACAAAAATGGAAACACTCCAACTTATAACACACACCGACTCCGGACTTGAAGAAGCGCTACGCGGTGGATGCCGATGGGTGCAACTTAGAATGAAAGAGGCTTCCGACGCAGAATTTAAAAAGATGGCGAAAAGAATAATTCCTTTATGTAGGAATTATGGAGCAACCATGATTATAGACGACAGAGTACATCTGGTAGAAGAACTCGGAGCAGACGGAGTCCATGTTGGGAAAAATGATATGCCTGTTAATGAGGCAAGAGAAATTCTTGGACCGACAAGAATAATAGGAGCGACAGCCAATACAGAGGATGACATCTTGAATGCATGCAATTCAGGAGCAGACTATATTGGTCTCGGACCATTCCGCTTCACCACAACAAAGAAAGGGCTCTCCCCTATTCTTGGTCAAGAGGGTTATCAACGAATAATGGCTTATTGCAAGCAAGAAGGTATTAATATTCCGGTAGTCGCAATTGGGGGCATCACACTCGAAGACCTCTCTACTTTACGACAGACCGGAGTTGACGGAATAGCAGTTTCCGGACTAATATTAAATTCTGGGAATAAAGAACAAACAACCAAATCAATCATAGAAATATGGAAAAACTGACAATCGGAGGACGCGAGTTTTCCAGCCGACTTTTTATCGGAACAGGAAAATTCAGTTCTAATAGCATCATGAGAGATGCAATTGTGGCATCCGGATCTGAGATGGTGACTGTAGCTTTGAAAAGAATTGACACCGAGAATAACGAAGATGAACTTCTTAACCACATCCTCCAACCTTACATCCAGCTTTTGCCGAATACATCCGGAGTCAGAGATGCAAAAGAAGCTGTATTTGCCGCTCAACTCGCGCGTGAAGCATTCGAGACCAACTTCATCAAACTTGAAATACACCCCGATCCGAGATATCTACTCCCCGATCCTATCGAGACACTGAAAGCAACCGAAGAATTGGCCAAAGATGGATTTATTGTGCTGCCCTACATTCAGGCAGACCCGGTGCTTTGCAAACGTCTTGAAGACGTAGGCACTTCGGCAGTCATGCCACTGGCAGCTCCGATAGGAACAAATAAGGGTATTGTTGTCAAGGATATGATTGAGATAATAATAGAGCAGAGTTGTGTGCCTGTAGTAATAGATGCCGGACTGGGAGCACCATCACATGCAGCCCAAGCGATGGAGATGGGTGCCGACGCTGTGTTAGTGAATACAGCGATTGCTATTGCAAATGATCCTGTGGCAATGGCAAGAGCATTCGCAAAAGCGGTAGAGGCGGGACGCGAAGCTTATTGCGCTGGCCTTGGAATAGTGTCTAACGTAGCTGCGGCAAGCAGTCCGCTTACTTCTTTTCTGTCATGATGTTTTCAGAAGAATTAGCTAATTATGACTGGGAGGAGACCACCGCGAAAATAATGGCAATGACTTCTGTCGAAGTAGAAAGAGCTATTTCAAAAAAGCGCCTTGACATTTCAGACTTCATGGCCCTTATCTCTCCCGCAGCTACTCCCTATCTTGAACAAATGGCCGCTCTCAGTCGACACTATACCCAAGAGAGATTTGGAAAGACAATATCCATGTACATACCGATGTACATCACCAACTCCTGCACCAACTCCTGTGTATATTGCGGTTTTAACCGTCACAATAAATTTGACCGTGTAGTGCTTTCGATGAAGCAAATCGAAGATGAATGCAAAGCTATAAAACGATTAGGACCGTTTGAGAATCTTCTTTTAGTGACCGGGGAGAACCCTGTAATAGCAGGGCCGGACTATCTGGAGGAAGCACTCCGCACATGCAGGCCATACTTCAATAATCTTTCAATGGAAGTCATGCCTCTAAAGACAGAAGATTATGAGAGATTGACACATGCTGGACTCAACGGTGTGGTGTGTTTTCAGGAAACATACAACAGAAATAAATACAAGACCTATCATCCCGCTGGCATGAAATCCAACTTTGAATGGAGAGTCAATGGCTTCGACCGTATGGGAATGGCAGGTCTCCACAAAATCGGAATGGGTGTACTTATCGGGCTTGAAGACTGGCGTACAGATGTAACAATGATGGCTCTTCATTTGCGCTATCTTCAGAAGCATTATTGGCGTTCACGCTTCAGTGTCAACTTCCCCAGAATGCGTCCTGCGGCTGGAGGCTTTCAGCCAAATGTCGTGATGAACGACAAAGAACTCGCCCAACTGACTTTTGCATTCCGAATCTTCGACCATGATGTCGATATATCCTACTCCACAAGGGAATACCCGACATTCCGCGACAATATGATGACTCTCGGTGTGACCTCGATGAGTGCTGGATCGAAGACAGATCCTGGTGGTTATTATACATATCCTCAGTCTCTGGAACAATTCTCTGTCAGCGATGAGAGAACTCCTGAAGAAGTGGCTACAGCCATCCGTAAAGGAGGCTATGAAGTGGTTTGGAAAGATTGGGACAAAGTTTTTGACTGAAATGGAGAGATATTCACGCCAGATAATGCTCACTGAGATTGGCAAAGAGGGGCAGGAAAAGCTTATCAAGGCTTCGGTGCTCATTGTTGGTCTCGGTGGTCTCGGATGTCCTGTAGCGCTTTATCTTACAGGTGCCGGGATAGGAAGAATCGGTCTTTGCGATAATGATACCGTATCAATCAGTAATCTGCAAAGACAGATACTCTATAGCGAGCATACAGAAGGATGGAAAAAAACCGATATTGCCTCGGACCGCCTTTTAGAACTATCATCGCATACAAGATTTGACCTCTGGAAAGATGGACTTACGACCGAGAATGCTAAGGAAATAATCTCAG
>JAIDUH010000140.1:0-1277 GCA_029060285.1 Muribaculaceae bacterium
ATGCTTTTAGATATCAATGCGGTCTGACACATGGTGAAAATATTATTACTCATTAAGTAAAACAAGAAAAACTAAAGGAATGTTTGGAAAGATTCCAAAAATACTCACGTCATCAACGGGTGGTGGATAAGTTGTTGAACGAAAAGCTTAAGGAGGCTGTCAGACATTAATGGATTTATGAGATTGGGGGATGGAAACGAAAAAAATATTGGAAAAAATTTGCGGATTTTAATTCATTTTGCTAATTTTGAAAAATGATGTGGATTGCGTAGTTATAATGACTGTGCAATTTGCTATCGTTTGTTGATAATTTATGAAAGTCTAACTAATATTACGATAAAAATGGAAGAAAATCTCGTGAAAACATGCCTTCATGACCGCCATGTGAAACTCGGGGCTCTCATGTCTCCTTTCGGCGGTTTTGACATGCCTATTCAGTACAAGGACATAACAACCGAACATAACGCAGTGCGTAATGAAGTGGGCGTTTTCGACGTAAGCCATATGGGCGAAGTGCGCGTCAAAGGTCCCGAAGCTGAAAAATTTGTCCAGCACATTTTCGTAAACGATGTTGCCGGTGCTCCTGACGGACAGATTTTCTATGGCATGATGTGCTATGAAAACGGTGGTACAGTTGATGACCTCCTTGTATATAAGGTGAATGACAATGAGTACTTCCTCGTGATTAATGCCGCTAACATTGCAAAGGATGTTGCGTGGATTTTCGAAAAGGCAGAAGGATATGATATAAATGTGGAGAATGAAAGCCCTTATTATGGTGAACTCGCCGTTCAGGGTCCTAAGGCAGAAGAAGTTCTCTCAAAGATCCTTGGCCTTCCTCTTGAAGGAATAGCCTTCTATAACTTCAAGACATATCATCTTGACGGTGAAGACGTGATCATCAGCCGCACCGGATATACCGGTGAGGACGGTTTTGAGGTTTACGGTTCTCACGACTTTACAGTGCGTCTTTGGGACAAGCTCATGGAAGCAGGTGTACAGCCATGCGGCCTTGGATGTCGCGATACACTTCGTTTTGAAGTAGGTCTTCCTCTATATGGCGACGAACTTTCTGCCGACATCACTCCAATTGAGGCAAGCCTCTCAATGTTTGTGAAACTCGACAAGGAAGAGTTCATCGGCAAAGAAGCTCTTGCTCTTCAGAAAGCAGAAGGAGTAAAGCGTCGCATTGTCGGTATCGAACTTGAAGGGAATGCAATTCCTCGCCATGGTTATCCGGTTGAAGTCGATGGGGAAGTGGTAGGTGAAATCACCAC
>JAIDUH010000140.1:1377-5662 GCA_029060285.1 Muribaculaceae bacterium
GAACTTGAAGGGAATGCAATTCCTCGCCATGGTTATCCGGTTGAAGTCGATGGGGAAGTGGTAGGTGAAATCACCACAGGTTATCGCTCCATCTCTACCGGCAAGTCCGTGGCAATGGCAATGATACAAAAGCCATATGACAAGCTCGGAACAAAAGTTGATGTTCGCATCCGGAAAAAGACCTTCCCCGGCAAAGTCGTCAAGAAACGCTTCTACGACAAGAACTACAAGAAATAAAGTCCTTAAAGACTTTAAGGTCATTAAGGTCATTAAAGTCATTAAAGTCTTTAAAGTCCTTAAGGTCATTAAAGTCTTCTAATAATTGAAAAAATAAACTTTAAATCAATATAACAATGACAATCAAAGAAAATCTCCGCTATGCGGAATCTCACGAATGGGTAAGCCTTGACGGCGAAATCGCAACTGTTGGTATCACAGACTACGCTCAGCATGCTCTTGGCGATATCGTATATGTAGACATGCCTGAAGTTGGCGATGAAGTTACAGCCGGCGAAGAATTCGGTGCTGTAGAATCTGTAAAGGCAGCTTCCGATCTCTTCTCTCCCGTAAGTGGCGAAGTTGTTGAAATCAATGAGGCTCTTGAAGATGAACCAGGTCTCATCAACCAGGATGCCTTTGCCAACTGGATCATGAAGGTCAAGGTGTCTGATCCATCTGAAGTGGAGGCTCTCCTTGACGCTGAAGCATACGCTAAGATTTGCGAAGAATAATTAAATTAATGCATAATGCATAATTCATAATGCATAATCAAAAAGCTTCAGTTTGGGGCGCCTCTAATTATGAATTATGCATTATGAATTATGCATTAGATAAAAGTATGAACAGATACATTCCGCATACCGAAGAAGACATCAAAGTGATGCTTGAAAAAATCGGGGTTAAATCGACCGACGAGCTTTTCTCAGACATCCCTGAAGAAGTGATCTTCAAAGGTGAGTACGATATTCCTTCCGCTATGTCGGAAGTGGAATTACGGAAGCATTTCCAGGAACTTGGCGATAAAAATACCAGCCTTAAGGTTTTTGCCGGAGGCGGGGCTTACGACCATTATTCTCCTTCCGTAATCGGACATCTGCTTTCCCGCAGTGAGTTTTATACTGCATACACTCCGTATCAGCCGGAAATCTCTCAAGGCACGCTCCAATATATATTTGAGTATCAGAGCATGATATGCGAGCTTACCGGTCTTGAAGCAAGCAACGCTTCGATGTATGATGGTGCTACGGCTACAGCGGAGGCTGCCATGATGATGGTGGCTTCTGCAAAGAAGAAAAACCGTGTACTCGTCTCAGCCACTGTAGCAACTCGTGTGGTGGAAGTCGTGAAGACATATACCAAATTTCATGGAGTTGACTTGACTATCATTCCGGAAAAGGATGGTGTGACTGACCTGGATGCCCTTTATGCTGCTCTTGAGGTTGGAGATGTAGCCGGAGTGATTGTGCCGTGTCCTAATAAATATGGCATAATTGAGGATTTCACAGGTCTTGCTGACAAAGTTCACTCAGTGAAGGCCCTTCTTGCAATGAACTGCGATCCTTCTACTCTTGCAGTGCTTCGCACTCCGGCAGAATGGGGGGCAGACATAGCTTGCGGCGACGGTCAGACTCTCGGCATGCCCTTGCAGTTCGGTGGTCCATACCTTGGATTCATGGCTTGCTCTAAAGCTCAGCTTCGCAAGATGCCCGGTCGTGTGGTTGGCGCTACTAAGGATGCTGACGGAAAGCGCGCATTCGTGCTTACCCTTCAAGCTCGTGAGCAGCACATCCGCCGCGAAAAGGCAACTTCCAATATCTGCTCCAACCAGAGCCTGATGGCTCTGTATGCTACGGTCTATGTGGCATTGTTGGGAAAGAAAGGTCTTGAAGAAGTCAATAAGCTCAGCTGCGACGGCGCTCATTACCTTTATGCCAAATTGCTTGATACAGGGAAATTCCATAAGGTATTCGACAAACCATTCCTTAAGGAGTTCACACTGCGCACGGACCTTGATGTGAAGAAAGTCAATGAATATCTTGCTTCCAAAGGTTATATGGGTGGCTTAGATCTTGGCGACGGATTGGTAGAATTTGCAGTCACCGAGAAGAGGACTAAGGAAGAAATCGACGAATTGGTAACGTTAATGCTGGAGGCTTAAGAAGATGAAATACTACGATAAACTGATATTTGAACTTTCACGTCCCGGCCGTGTCGGTTACGAACTGCCGAAAAATGGTTATGCAACTGATGGAGAGAAAGAAATTCCGTCTGATCTTCTCCGCAAGTCTCCGCTCGACCTTCCTGAAGTGTCGGAGCTTGATGTAGTGCGCCATTATACAAATCTTTCCAACAAGAACTTTGGTGTAGACACCGGTTTTTATCCCCTCGGCAGCTGCACTATGAAGTATAATCCGAAGATAAATGAGGAAGTTGCAGCTATGCCTCAGTTTGCAGCGTTGCATCCTCTTCAGAATCCGGAGACTGCGCAGGGTGCTCTCGAACTTTATTGGAATCTTCAGAATGCCCTTGCCAATTTGGCAGGGTTTGAAGAGTTCACACTCAATCCATATGCAGGAGCTCATGGGGAGCTTACCGGTCTTATGGTCATGAGAAGTTACCATAAAGCACGTGGCGACCACAAACGTACTAAAATCATCGTTCCTGATTCTGCTCACGGCACCAATCCTGCTTCAGCAATGGTGGCAGGTCTTGAAGTGGTGGAAGTGAAGAGCCGACCCAACGGATCTATTGACATCGAAGACCTGAAACCGCTTCTAAATGATGAAGTGGCAGGTATCATGATGACGAATCCGAACACTCTTGGCATGTTTGAGACAGAAATCGCTGAGATTGCAAAACTTGTGCACGAGGCAGGCGGTCTGCTTTACTATGATGGCGCTAACTTCAATCCGCTTCTCGGCAAGGTCCGTCCGGGCGATATGGGATTTGATATAATGCATATCAATCTTCACAAGACTTTCTCAACTCCTCACGGAGGTGGCGGTCCCGGCAGTGGGCCGGTAGGTGTAGCAAAACACCTTGTGAAATTCTTGCCAAATCCACATGTCAAAAAGGATGCTGAGGGCAAGTTCTATGTTGAAAATGGCGATGAGGCTCTCGGAAGCGTATCGACTTTCTTCGGCAATTTCGGAGTGATGATGAAAGCATATGCCTACATCTTGAGTCTCGGTAAGGAAGGAATCAAAGAAGTAGGTCCGATGGCAACCCTTAATGCCAACTATATTAAGGAAAGCCTTAAGGATGACTATCTGCTTCCTATCGAAGGCGCGTGCAAGCATGAGTTCGTATTCGACGGTTTGAAAGACAAGTCAACCGGTGTGACCACTCTAAATGTGGCTAAGCGTCTTCTCGACTATGGATTCCACGCTCCGACAATCTATTTCCCTCTTCTCTTCCATGAATCTATGATGATCGAGCCAACTGAGACTGAAAGTCTCGAGACACTTGATGAGTTTATCGAGGTCATGCACAAGGTTGCCAAAGAGGCTCGTGAGACTCCTGACGAAGTGAAGAATGCACCTCTCACTACTATTGTGCGTAAGCTTGACGAAACCACAGCTGCTAAAACCCCAATTCTGAACTATAAAGCCCTTAAGAACTCATGAAAATCATCATAATCGGTGCAGGTCCCGGAGGATACGAGACTGCTCTTGAAGCCGCAAAAAGAGGTCATGACGTGACCCTTTTCAATGGTGACCGTCTGGGTGGTACTTGCCTTAATGAAGGTTGTATCCCGACGAAATGCCTATGCCGTAATGCCGAGATGATTGCTTCATTCAAGGAGGCTGAGAAATTCGGAGTTGATGACTTCACCTTCACGCTCGACTACAATAAGGTGGTCGAGCGTAAGAAGGAGGTGGTCGACACCTTGCGTGGTGGTATAGACTCTATGCTCAAGGCAGCGAAGGTCAATGTGGTGAATGCCAAAGCTTCATTCAAAGATGCTCACACTGTAGTGGCAGATGATGAGGAATATACTGCAGATTACATTATCATAGCTACCGGCTCGACATCCAAATCCCTGCCTATAGAAGGACACGATCTGGAATGCGTCAAGGATTCTACGCAGATGCTCGACATCGAGTATATACCCGAGTCCCTTACCATCATAGGTGGAGGAGTGATCGGTATGGAATTTGCCAATATTTTCGCCTCGTTCGGTTCTAAGGTGACCGTGATAGAGTTTATGAAGCAAATCCTTCCTCCGTTTGATGCAGACATTGCAAAACGCCTGAAGCAAACATTAGGGAAGAAGGGCATCAAG
>JAIDUH010000141.1 GCA_029060285.1 Muribaculaceae bacterium
ATGCACGTCGCAGGATACAAGTACAGCGAGATCGCCGAGGAGCTCGGACTCCCGGTAGGCACAGTCAAGAGCCGCATATTCTTCGCTCGCAAGAGACTCCGCGAGCAGCTCGCTGACTTCGCATATTGAGCCAACGATTAACGATCAACTATAATGATCAATGGATGCCTGAATATAGAAAAACACATTACACGATATACGATACACACTATAAGCTATATTGCAAAGAAAATACTTTGAAAGACACGCCGCCTTAATCGGATACTTGAAAGACTCACTGAAAGACACAAATAATTACCTTGATCGATATTTGATGCTATACTTGAAAGACACACTGAAAGCAATACTGAAAAACACAACGTCCTTAATCTAATTTACAATATATACCTTAATCAAAAAAAAATATACACCTTAATCAAAAAATACTGTGAAAAAAATGCTCCCTGCTTCAGATCTGAAGCAGGGAGCATTTTTTAATACCGGCCTACGTTCGCACGCAAGCCGGCACCTCGTTTGTTTTACTTTTTACCTGAATATTTTATCGAACCTAATTTTTCTTAGTGATTTTGATTGCTGCGCCTCCACCCGGTGCCAACTGCTGGCGAAGCTTCTGACCCGGCTTCACCTGGACCGTGCGGATTCTGTAAGCCTGAGGATTATCTTTCCAATGGGCATCGGGAGCATCCTCATAGATCGTGGCTTCATATTTCTCTCCTTTCGGAAGGAAACTCAAATCTATGACGGCGGTACGGGCATTGTCGTCGGTAATGGCACCGACATACCAGTCGTCGGAGTTCTTATCCAATCGAGCCACTGTAATATATCTGTTAGGCTCAGCCTCAAGATAACGGGAATCTTTCCAATCTACCGGAACATCCTTGATAAACTGGAATGCATCAAGGAAACGATCGTAGTTTTCAGGAAGGTCACACGCCATCTGCAATGGAGAAGGCATCGTAAGGTAGAGGGCAAGTTGGCGTGCGAGTGTAGTCCCTGCCTGAGAATCCTTACCTTCACCATAGTAGCTCAACTTTGTCTCAAAAAGACCGGGGGTGTAATCCATCGGTCCACCTTTAAGCCGGGTAAACGGAAGCATACATATATGCGACGGCGGATTACCGCCAAACGACTCAAACTCACCGCCTCGTGCTGACTCCTGAGCTACCCAGTTAGGATAAGTACGGCACAGGCCGGTAGGACGAGGGGCCTCATGGCTATCTACCATTATCTCATATTCAGCCGCACGCTCTATGACATGGCGCACATGATCTACCATCCACTGCGATGTATGATGCTCCGAACGAGGGATAATGGCACCTACATATCCCGTCTTGACAGCATCATAATTGTTATCTTTCATAAACTGGAAAGCACGGTCAAGCTGAAGTTCATAGTCGGCGGCATTGGCTGCTGTCTCATGGTGCATTATCAGTTTCACGCCCTTTTCTTTCGCATAGTCGCGAAGGGCTAGAAGATCGAAGTCGGGATAAGGTTTGTCAAACAGGAACTGGCGATTCTTGCGATAGCTCGCCCAGTCTTCCCATCCTTCATTCCAACCCTCTACGAGCACGCCGTCGATACCATGTTTTGCAGCAAAATCGATATATTTCTTCACATTCTCGGTATTGGCAGGATGCCTTCCGTTTGGTTTAAGCTTTGAATAATCGGTCACTCCCGGCTTTGCAAGATAATCGTCTGAATACGCCCAAGTCTTTTCATTGCCGGTAAACATCTCCCACCACACTCCCATGAATTTCATGGGTTTAATCCAAGATGTATCCTCAATTGCACAGGGTTCGTTCAGGTTGAGCACTAATTGAGACGCAAGGATGTCGCGTGCATCATCACTGACAATCAGCGTACGCCAAGGCGTATTGAAGGGCATCTGAAGATATGCGCTTACACCAAGACGATCAGGCACAAGGTGACTCTTCATCGAGTATGAAGCCGGATCCACGTCAAGAAGCATGGCAGGATATCCGTCGAGAGCTGCCTCGTGCATATTGACATATACTCCGTCGGCTGTCTTCAGAAGCATCGGTGTCTGAATTGTCACGCCATCGACACGCTGAGCCTCAGTATGGCGTCCATACGATTTCAATGCCTGCGGAAGATCAGTGAATGTAGTTTCCGACCATAGATATTCATCTGTGTCATAGTCGCCCGGTATGCAATAAAGTTTATGATCACCGGTATAGTTAAATTCTGTAAGCTCATCCTTAACAGTCAGATAGTTCGGACCTTTCTGCACTGGAAGTTCATAGCGGAAACCGAGTCCGTCATCAAAGACACGGAATCTCAGGGTCAAGTTTCTATCAGGATTATCGGCTTTCAGGCGCACGGCAAGCTCCTTGAAATGATCGCGCACTGTGGCATATTCGCCCCATACGGGCTCCCATGTGCGGTCGATCGTCACTGTGTCTATTCCCTCGATACGGAATCCATCGGTAAACGCGGTCTCATCAGCCTTGATACCGAGACGACTGTTTGAGATTAGCTGTTTTCCTTTATAATCAAGGGAATACACTGGTGTCCCATTGGAGTCGACATCGACATTAAGCAACAGGACTCCATTCGGAGATGTGATATTTACCGCCGCCATGTTCATAGCACCGGTAAATAATGCTGAAATAATAAAAAGATTTTTCTTCATAATTATGAATTTAATTCATGATGATGTTATAACCATACGGCTCAAGTTTGATAGTCACAGGGACTGTAACCTCCTTATTATTTATAACATCATTCATGACAGACCCAGCAAGAGTTATCGGAGTTTTTATTGTCTGAACACTTATATCCATTATAACTGGGAAAACGAACAATTTTGTAGATTTTTCAATATAGATGGATATAATTGCATTTTATGCGAATTTATACATGTATACTTGGGTAAATTTTATCTTGCGACAAAACTGCGGCTTATACTTGTTTTACCTGCGACAAACCACTTGCAGATGAAAAAGACTTTTGAAATGAGGACGGAACTGGTTTGTCATTTTGCTTTTTTAAGATTTCCTCTAATAAAGTATGAAATTCTATAAATTTTACAAAATGTTACGGTTGCATATATGCTTATATCAGCCTGTTAAGCCATTGGTATAATTTTGTCGTGAACATTTCTGTTACAGAATTGTTGCATGCCTGTAACAGGGTGTTTCAATAATGATATATTAATTTAATCCGTTGTAACACGCTTATCCTTAGGGTGTTACAAAATTGTTTAACCATTATTGCAGTTGTTGCAAAATTTTGTCGAAACATTTAAAAATTTGCTAACGTTATACAGACAAAGACAGGTTCTTTTAAACTTTCTAAATTTCTTAACAACCCTTGAATTTGCGAAAGCAGGCTCATCAAAAAAAATTAAACATTATGGCATCCAACAACAACTTCCGCACAAACCTCCTCAACCTCCAGGCAAACCTCATGAGCTTCGCTTACCAGCTCACCTCTGACCGCGAGCAGGCTGCAGACCTCCTCCAGGACACCACGCTCAAGGCGCTCGACAACGAGGAGAAGTTCACCTCCGACTCAAACTTCAAGGGTTGGGTGATGACGATCATGCGCAACATCTTCATCAACAACTACCGCCGCAATGTCCGCCAGGCTACCATCGTGGACACAACAGACGACCTCTACCACCTCAACACATCGCAGGAATCCGCACTCGAGACCCCGGAAGGGAGCCTCTCCGTGAAGGAGATAACCGCGCTGATAAACACTTTCGACGACGACTTCCGCGTTCCTTTCAACATGCACGTCGCAGGATACAAGTACAGCGAGATCGCCGAGGAGCTCGGACTCCCGGTAGGCACAGTCAAGAGCCGCATATTCTTCGCTCGCAAGAGACTCCGCGAGCAGCTCGCTGACTTCGCATATTGAGCCAACGATTAACGATCAACTATAATGATCAATGGATGCCTGAATATAGAAAAACACATTACACGATATACGATACACACTATAAGCTATATTGCAAAGAAAATACTTTGAAAGACACGCCGCCTTAATCGGATACTTGAAAGACTCACTGAAAGCAATACTGAAAAACACAACGTCCTTAATCTAATTTACAATATATACCTTAATCATACAATAAAATATACGCCTTAATCAAAAAATACTGTGAAAAAAATGCTCCTGAATTCCTTTCGAGTTCAGGAGCATTTTTTTATAACCTTTTGCCAACGCGAGACGCGCACGGAGTGCGCTAACTACTCTGGAGATTTTTGCCAACGCGGGACGCGCACGGAGTGCGCTAACTACACTAAGACCACTTGAATTCTTTGGGAGACTTTATTTGGACCGTATTGTACGAGGCGTGGATTTTATGTTATTTCTTTTTTGCTTCGAAGCCGGCGGCGTGGACGGCGTCGATGATGGCTGTGTGGTCGACGGTGCCGTCTACAGTGGCGAGTCCGGCGTGGAGGTCAACTTCAACATTGTCGACGCCTGCTACTGCTGCGATGGCTTTCTTTACTGCGCTTTGGCAGTGGGGACAGTTCATTCCCGTGATGATGTATTCCTGTGTCATATCTGTATGTATATTTGTTTTTGGATTATAAAATCTGCGAATGAGTGAATATATCAGCAATCCGGCAAGGATGGCGGAGCATATTGTGGAGAATGTGCTGAATTCATGATGGCATGCACCGTGCATAGCCGCGTCATGACCTATAGCAAACCAACGGGCCGGCATCAGATAGTCTATGGCAAGTCCCATAGCCATAGCTCCGACGATGATTGAGCCGAGATAGACGGTCGCTGCCCTTCTTCCCATCTCACGCGAAATAAGGGTAAATGAGGCAAAATTAGCTGCAGGACCTGCCATCAGCAATACAAATGCCGTGCCGGGGGAAAGTCCCTTCAGTATAAGCGAAAGAGCAATTGGGATCGAACCGGTGGCGCATACATACATAGGGACTGCCACTATCAAGGCTATAATCATTGATACGATAGGTTTATTGCCAAGTATAGCGAAGAAATCAGCCGGGACATAGACCGTAATAAGGGCTGCAATTATGAGTCCAACAGTTAGCCAAAGACCGATGCTCCCTACAAGGTCGACAAATCCATAGCGCAAGGAAGCTGCAATCTTTCCTGCAAATGTAGATGGACGCTCCTCCACAGCATCCGGAGCCACTACACAAGCCTCAGTTCCTTCTGAATTGCGTTCCGTGGTGCCAACTGCCGCTCCCCCGAAAACAGCTGTCACAAGAGCTGCTATGGGACGCATTACGGCAAATGTCGGACCAAGCAGCGACCATGTGGCGGCAATAGAATCCACCCCGGTCTGAGGAGTGGAGATAAGGAATGCAGATGAAGCGGCTCGAGACGCGCCATTTCTGCGCATGGCAATGGCAGTGGGAAGCACGCCGCAGGAGCAAAGAGGCAGAGGTACTCCTATAAGTGCAGCCTTCACTACGGTACCCAATGAATTGCCGGAAAGATGGCGGGCGAATGTCTCACGCGACACGAAAGCATGAAGCAACCCTGCTATCAGGAATCCCAACAAGATATAGGGCGACATCTCATTGAGCATATACAAAAGGGAGTCAAAAAAATCCATAGTAATGATGTTCTGTTAATAATTCAGATACAAAATTACTACGGATTACATTAAAATACATTATATATTTCTGCCAATCTGTTATACTTCCGGAAGGGGGGTGCGGATGCCTATTTCGCGGAATTGGGTCGGGGTCATGCCTGTGGCCTGCTTGAAGCGGGTGCTCAGGTGAGGGACTGAGGAGAAACCGGTCACATATGCTATTTCGCTCAAGGGAAGCTGATCGTCGAGGAGCAATTCCTTGATGCGCTCTATGCGCAGGGCTGTGAAATAGTTCTCTATGGTGCGGCCCTCTATTGAGGCAAAGATCCGCGACAGATTGCGGAAAGACATGTGCAGGGAGTCCTGGAGGACTTTCGCGATATCAGCCCTCACCCCTTCGCCATCACGCGACAACTCCATCAGCTTAGCCTTGATTTCAGCGACAATCGCCTCTTCACGTGAGCGTATGACCTCGAACCCCTCCTTGCGCAACTCTGCATCAAGGTGATCAATCACCACATCTTGTGGATTACCCTCCACCGTCACTGAACCCAACTCGACTCCGAGCAGGTTCAGTTCAGGTATTCGGGAAGTGACCTCAGCCACTTTCGCCACACAGTGGCGACAAACCATATTCTTTATTCTTATCTTCATATTTCTGCTGCTCTGTATATCTACAGAACAACCGATCCTTACTTTCTGCTCAATGTATTGAGCGGAGCGACAGGCGAAAGCACCTTGTTAACCTTTCTCTCCGAACCGGAAGCAGTGATATTCAGCTTCTTTCGGATATCGCGGGAGGAAGATCCCAACAGTACTGAATATTCCCCCGGAGCCACAATCCATTTAGAACCGGCTGCATCGAAAGAGGCAAGCTCATCGGCATCAAAAATGAGTGTTACATTCTCAATTGCGCCCGGAGCAAGCTCTGAAGTCTTCGCGAATGCCTTCAACTCCTTTTCAGGCTTATTGGCGCTCTTCGCATCCGGCGCTGAAACATATAGCTGCACCACTTCCTTTCCGGGCATGGAACCTACATTCTTCACATCCATCTTCACCACATACCGGTTGCCTTCCTTCTCTACAGTAGGTTCGCCATACTCGAACTCAGTATAAGACAGACCATAACCGAACGGATATGAGACATCCTTGCCAAAAGTGTCGAAATAACGATAGCCGACATATACGTCCTCTTCATAATTCGTAAAGTCGATGTTTTTCTCTTTCTCCATGTCGGCACGTGCCTGATTGTTGGTAATGTCCATGTTAGCCTTCTGATCTACAGGGAAGTTGGCGGTAGAAGCATGGTCCCGGAAATTGTTCGGGAATGTCATGGTCAACTTGCCACTGGGATATGACTTCCCGGTAAGCACGTCTGCCACACTGTTGCCACCTTCCTGTCCACCCTGCCATGCGCAGAGGATAGCGTCCGGCTGGTCTTTCCAAGAAGCAGTCTCTATGACACCGCCTACATTCATTATCACCACCACTTTCTTACCTTTCGCATGGAAAGCCTTAGTAACATCGCTTATAAGCTTCTTGTTTGCGGCAGACAAATTGAAGTCTGACGATGTGCGGTCAAGGAATTCTCCCGACTGGCGTCCGATAGTGATCAATGCCATGTCAAGTTCCTCTGCCTGACGAGCGATATCTTTCGGATCTACAGGCATCTCGTCCGGAAGCTCGGTGGGAAGGAAGGCGCTCATCGGATTGTCGCTCTTCTTGATGTTGTCGTAATAGTTCTTGAGATATTCGCGGTAATCTTTCTCGAGCTGTTTGTCGGTCTTGTAGCCGGCGTTGCTCAGACCCTCGAGAAGCGACACCGTGTAGGCTCTGTTGACATTGCCGGAACCTGTTCCGCCTGCTATGAAGTCATAGGATCCGTTGCCGTATACTGCCACATTCTTCACTTCCTTTGCCAATGGCAGAGTCCCCTTATCGTTCTTCAGAAGCACCATACCTTCAGTAGCACTCTGGCGGGTTAAGTCGGCGTGTGCCTTCAGGTCAGGCTTGTTGGAGTATTTATAACCCTTAAACGACGGCGTCCTGACGATCAATTCAAGAATACGCCTAACATTGCGGTCGAGTATTTCCTCATCGAGCGAGCCGTTCTCAAGTCCTGCCATAATCTGCTCATACTGTCTGTCAGTACCGGGCTGCAGCATATCGTTGCCGGCTTTCATCTGCATCACGCCGTCCTTGCCGCCAAACCAGTCGGTCATAACAGTGCCACCGTAGCCCCATTCATCACGAAGCACTGTGGTAAGCAGGTCGTATGACTCGGAGGTATACTCGCCGTTAATATAGTTGTAAGATGACATCACGGTCCAAGGATCTGCATCCTTTACAGCGATCTCAAAACCCTTGAGATATAGCTCACGAAGCGCACGCTCTGACATACGGGCATCGTTGCCCATACGGTTGGTCTCCTGATTGTTTCCGGCAAAGTGCTTGATGCTCGTACCCACGCCGTTAGATTGCACACCCTTCACATAGGCAGATGCGATATTGCCGCTCACCACGGGATCTTCCGAATAGTATTCGAAGTTTCGTCCGCATAGCGGATTACGGTGGGTGTTCAAAGCCGGAGCAAGGAGCACGTCGGCTCCATATTCAAGCACTTCCTCACCGATTGCCCTACCAACTTTGGCAACCAATGTGGTGTCCCATGTACACGCCAGCAACGTGCCAATGGGGAAGTGAGTACAATAATATGTCTCAGAATCATCCGGACGTGTCGGGTCAATACGGAGGCCGGCGGGACCGTCTGCCAGAACAATAGATGGAATGCCGAGACGTGGAATTGGATAAGTAGTTCCGGCTGCCCCGGGTACCCTACCTTTAGTAGCACCTACCACGGCGCTATCGCCTGAGAAACCCTTCATGCCGGTTCCGATCACAAGTTTCACCTTCTCTTCAGGTGTCATGGCCGCGATCACTTCGTCAATGTTATCAGGAGAGAGCTGCGGCGCCTTAGTTCCGCAAGATGCAATTACAGTACCCATAATAGCCCAACCTAAAAGCTTTTTCATTTATAGTTATTTTTTAAAGAGTTGTGGTACAAATTCTGTCAGATATATTCTCCAGTTCTTCCAGATATGTCCGTCAGGGCTTTCACGGTAGATATATTTATAGCCCTTGTCGTCAAGCATCTTACGGTAGTCCTTGTTGGCGTCATACAGGAAGTCCTTGTCGCCGATTGCTATCCAGTAGAGTCTTGGAGCGTTGGAGAACTGCTTGGCAAGCTTTTGGTCCAGATTGTCGTAGATAGGTGATGTAGTGCCATCATGCGGAAGTATTGCCGCAGAGAACAAGCCTACATAGTCAAACATATCGGGATATTCCTTTGAGATATGGAGCGAGTGGAAACCACCCATCGAGAGGCCTGCGATCGCACGGTGCTGTTTATCGGCGATGGTGCGGTAGTTACTATCCACATACTTCACCACGTCGGGGAAATGCTGTTCGAATGTGCCATCCATTGTCTTAGGAAGTTGGGTTGTAGGCTGAATAAAACCAAGACTTGTCTCGCCGGGGGCCCCTTCCATATCCACATTGCCGTTTGTCATCACCACAATCATAGGCTCTGCCTCGTCACGAGCTATCATATTGTCGAGAATCTGCGTGGCGCGTCCGAGTTCCGACCAGGCGTTCTCATCGCCACCCATACCATGAAGAAGATAGAACACTGGATAGCGCTTGTCGCCTTTCTCATACCCCGGGGGAGTATAGATAGTCATACGACGATCCATTCCGAGTGTCGGGCTGTCGTACCAGACTTTGGAGACATTACCATGAGGAACGTCATTGACCTTAAAATAGTCAGCGTAGCCTCCGCCTACGAGGAACACGTTGGTGATTGTGGCAGTATCCCGAATCTGGAACACGTTTGACGGGTCGGGCATCTTCTGTCCGTCGACAATGAATGAATAGGAATAGAGTTCGGGAGAGAGCGCCTCTGTCGTAAATTCCCATACACCCTCCGTATTCTTCACGAGATCGGCTGTGCCCGGAGCGTCGAATTTACCATAAGGAGTGTCCATCTGCACAGGAGCAAGGAAGTCGCCTGTCACCTGCACTTTCTTGGCGTCGGGGGCCTTGAACCGGAAAGTCACCGTGTTGTCGGGATTTACTTCAGGAGAGACGATCTGAGAGAATCCCCAGAGGGCCTGCTGGGCGTTGCAGGCAAGAGCTGCAAGCAAGATAAATGATAACAATAATAATTTCTTCATGATATTATAAGTAATTGTGTATTTATATAACAAATTTATTAAAATATCTATTGCGAAGGTAATCTCTTTGAACATGATTGGCATAAAAAGCGTTGAAATCACAAATTTAAATTGATTTATACTATGAAAACGAAACTTATTGCAACTATGATCGCCGGATTCGGCGCAGTGATGATGTGTACCCCCATGTCAGCAGCCCCTAAAGCTAAAGCTGCCAAAGACGCTGAAGTAAAAAAAGAGAGTTTATTCCAAAAAGGGAAGAAAGCCGTCGTGGACGCGGCTCATGTAGTGGCAGACAAATCCGTCGAAGTTTACGGTGAGGCCAAGGAAGGGACCGTAGAGACTGCCGAGAAGGTTGCCGACAAGTCAGTCGAAGTGTACGGCAA
>JAIDUH010000142.1 GCA_029060285.1 Muribaculaceae bacterium
CTTCCGCCATCTTTACGGCATCTTCCGCTTCATTCATCAGTCACGATGCCCGCATTCCTTTCAGGTATTCCAACACGTTCGGCATAATGCAAGCAAGCTTGCCTTCTGCACTCACTCAATGGAATTGTCTCCTTCTTCATGAAGCGAAATCTGCTCGCAAAGCTGACGAAATCTTAATAAAAAAATAAGTCGAAACAACTTCTATGAAAAGAGTTTCCTGATTTCGTTACGCAGTTTCTCAGCGTTTCCGTCCTGATGCTTCATCACAGATATGACCGAGGATACGTAATCGTCGATGTTGGAGAATCCCAGAAGTTTTGCCACGGAACTGCTCGTAAACATCGGTTTGTGGTTGAAGACACGAAGCACACCCTCGTAGTCGCCGCTTCTTGCCATTTTCCTGAATTCTGCGAGAAGCTGGTCGTAGGTGTCACGCGGCTTCAGTTTCTTTATAAGGCTTTTAATATGGAGTTCGAGTGCCGTGATGCAAGTGAACCGGGCGTCAATTTTCCTTTCCACGTCGCGCTTCATCCTATGCCGAGTATGCTGCAGGGCCTGGGCTTCCAGCATCTGTTCGAATTTTTGCAACACCTCATGGCGAATGGCTTTCAGCACTTTCTTAGGATTCCTGTTTTGTATTTCAGCCATTGTCTCGATGACCCCCGGAGACAAGAAAATATTTTCTATTTCAGCCACCTCGGGCACAAGGATATTTTTTGCCCGGAGATATTCCACTTCCATATCGCTGCGGCGGTCGCGGTCTACGAGTCCATAGCTTTCGATGCGGTGCATGGCGCGGAGAGACTGCATAGTACGTGTGGACTCTATCACCTTGTCGCAACTGCCCAAAGGTTTAACCGTGAATTCCGGGAAAACGACACTGTATAACCGCATATCGATGCTATGGGTGGTGTCTCCTTCGGTAAAGAGTATTGGCCTTCGGCTTCCCATCATCTGGAGGAAGATCTCGTCGGGAAGTTCACCGTCAGAAATAATCTGATAATTCCATGAATGGTCAGCTGCGTTATAGCTTTTTATCCAGATAGCGGTGCGTCGGGTCTGGCTGGAAGCGAATTTGGCATCGTAAGTGTCGTAAACGAATCTGCAGTCGCTTCTGGCACGCTCGATCTGTTCCCAAAGAATGTTTACCGCAGTAGGATGAAGGAAGAGTGTGGGGGAGTCGACGAGAATCAAAGCTTGTTCGGGAGCGAGAAGACAAGCGGCTATGTAGTAAAGCCCGGCTTTCTCGCCTCTACTCAGGCTCCTGATGCTTATTGAATCTTTTCCGGATCTGTTTCGTATACGCGCTTTTCCATGTATAATGTCTATTATATTGCCGGGGAAAGTGGATTCCCAGATTGTCTTGAGCGACATAAACCGTGCCTTCTCCTCATCGAGAGAAAGCACGGTCATAAGTTGAGAGAGAGAGCCGGTGATTCGGCTTGGCATACCTCCTGTCACAGCAGAGACCGAATAGGCATCCGCTTCGTTGAGTTTACGGATTTCATGCAGGAAAAGCGACTTCCCACTTCCATTTCCACCGAGAAGGGTGAATAAGCGTGAAGGTCTTCGGGAACGCGCAGACGTAGCGTCTCCGGAAGAGTCTTTAGGAAGCGAGATTGTTTTCATGAAAGGGCTGAAATGCGGGCTATGTATTTGCCGATAATGTCAAATTCAAGGTTTACCTTTGTCCCGGCATCAATTTGCTTGAAGTTTGTATTGTCATGGGTGTAGGGGATGATTGCCACTCTGAAATTGTCAGGTTCAGAGTCACAAACGGTCAGTGATACACCGTTGACGGTGATTGACCCCTTTTCTACAGTCACATATCCTTTTGCTGCCAGTTCGGGACGGAAGTCATATTTGAAAGAGTAATACCAACTTCCATCAAGCGGCTCCACTTTGGTGCATAGCGCGGTGGTGTCGACGTGTCCTTGCACGATATGCCCGTCGAGACGGCCATTCATTTTCATCGACCTTTCAAGATTGACAAGCGACCCCGGTTTCAAGTCGCCGAGGTTAGAGCGGTCAAGGGTTTCTTGGACAGCTGTGACAGTGTAAGTGCCATCATCGTTCAGGCTAACTACTGTCAGGCAAACGCCGTTGTGTGCTACGGACTGGTCGATTTTCAGTTCATCAGTGAATGAACATTTCATCGTGATATTGACGTTGGAGCCGTCGCGTTCGACGCGAACCACTTCGGCAGCTTCTTCTACTATACCTGAGAACATTATCTAATTTAGGATTTAGAATTTGAAATTTAGAATATATTCTCTTTTTATCATTTTCCGAAGAGACCCTTCAGGGCATCTACAGCAGTGTTTGTAACGGAACTGCCTTCTGACGATCCATCGGTTGCCGCTGACTGGCCTTTCATCTTGAAGCCAATGCAAATGCCGTCGTATTGCTTCAGGAGTTGGTCGGCAGTGGATACCATCTTGCTTCCGCTGATAGAGGCGGCCAGGGTCATGATTTTTTTGATTTTGTCGGCATCAAACATAACATTGATACCGGTAGGGGTCTTTTCAACATATGCACTCATGCTTCCGAGTTTCATCAAGCCTCCTGCATTGAAATTGAAAGTGAAGACACCTTTGCTTTTGACTTCAAGGGTTCCCTTTATAGGGAGCTTCTTGATTGTGAGAGTGAAGTTGCCGTCTTGGTCGATGTCGAGAACGGCACCTGTCAATCCGAATTTCTTGTAGTAATCATCAAGCTTGCTCTCTACAGCACCGGCTGCCGCAGAGCCACCGGCTTTCTTCAGGAAATTGTCGCTTTGGAAAGACACAGCAGATCCAGTGGAGGTCCATTCGCCGGCGATGTCTGCAACTGTGAGGTCAGTTTTAGTAAATACTCCTTCCAATACATTGCCCAAGGCGCCGCCAGCGCCCCCGAGAATATCTCCTGCATTTCCAAGGAGATCCTTGAGATCGGGAGAGGGAGTTGGTTCTGCGAAAGATCCGCAAGAGAATGTGAGTGCAATGGCAGCAACCGCCATCTTGATAATGCTTGTCTTTTTCATAAGTCTGAGTTTTATGTTTGAGCCGGATTTCCCTATTTAGACGGGAAATCCGGTATAATGTTTAAACAACTGTCAGACTAAAAAGTTACTGAAGCAACGTCCCCATCCAAATTAATAGTCGTAGTCGAGGGAGAATTGGTCGACATAAAGCACTGATGAGGTAGATCCTGTGAAGTAGTCGCCATATTTCGACGAAGCACAAGTGATCATTATATAGGTAGGTGTCTGAGACGTGCTGCGATAATCAAGCTTAATCTCAAATTCTTCGTATGCATCCATCGATGAGCCACGTTCCAATTGCCCATATCCAATCACATAGCTTGCATTCTTATCGAATAGCTGGAGGTTCTTAGGATTTGTACGGATCTCGTAAGGAGCGGTCCAGTCTGTCATTGCGATGTAGATGGAGCAAGTGTCGGGGCGACCCTTCAGGTATTCCATCTCCTTGCTCGAATAGTCGATATCTCCGGTGGTATATTGATAATAACCGCGAAGTTTTGTAGGGCGCAAAGACCATGGTCGTCCGAAATCGAGGATGCCATTTGTTCCATCCACTTTCTTGAAAGTTCCCGTGTATATAGATCCGGCAGCAAGTTTTCCAATGCCGAAGACACCCTTGAATTCAGTCTTTAGTTGTGCAGACTGTCCGGACAGTCCGGCGGGAACATAATCAGATGGTTGCACATTGCTTTCGCCGAGAGTTGCAGCACCGGTATTGCCTGTATCCCAGAACTGAATTCCACCTTCAGACCAAGGACACCAGATTTTGCCGTTGAGCCACCACTGCTCGAAATCTCCGTCAGGAAGATCCTGTGTCGCTTGTGTGGTCACAGTGATTTCATTTCCCTTGTTCTCGCCGCTGCAAGCGCGTACGGTATATTGTGTAAGAGGTTTCAGATGCTTGATGCAGCAGCTGAAAGCTCCATCCTTTGAAGTTGTGTCAGCATCGGGCACTCGAGTCCAGATTGAGCTTCCGGTTTCAGAATATTCGAAATAGTTGGTAGCGTCAGCCGGTCCTTCACCGTATGCCCATACCACCATGCTCCATGCGTCAACGGCTGAAGTCGACACTACAGATTCCACCTTCTGGGCATAGATGGTCCAGTCTTCAATGCGTCCCCATGCCTCCACATCTATTTTCATAGGAGATGTCAGATTGATGGTCGACCCTACAGTGCAATCCGGAACGAGCGTGGTAATATTCTTTGGCCCCAACTTTATTGACGTCACTTCTATATCAGAAAGGTCGGCTTTTTCTGGAAGATTGACAATGATTCTGCGCCCTACAGCATCAATAACAGTCTCGCCGATTTGTCCGGCTACAGTAAAATAGCGTTCGATGTTCTGTTCTGCAGAGATCATCCACTGATAACTTTGATATAGGGTCAGTTCCACTGTCATTGGAACTGAAAGATCCCATGTGCCTTCAAGAAGGTTCTTGTTGCATGAAGCGTCAGGGGAATATGTAAACCGAGTGAACTGTACAGCCTGGATGTCTGCTTCTTCATCGAGGAATAGTTTGACGGAAAAGTCAGTAGAATCAATTTTGGCAGGGCTTAGTTCGCCTTTTGCCTCAATTGAGAGAATGTTCTGCGGAATCTTAGGGTAGGGGAGGTCATTGTGGATACAACCGGAAATAGCGATTGCAGCCACGATGGCGCCGCCTACGGAAATTTTATGGAATGGTTTTTTCATGTGTTTTTCAAATTATTATTGATACACCGAAATTGATGTTGAAAAGGTTGAATCGGAAGTTTATGCCACTGGTGAATCTGCTTCCGGCTTCCTCACCGTTTTCCCATTGCTTTTCATCCTTCAGGTGGAATCCAAAGATGCCGAAAGAGAGATTGAAAGCTGCATTTTTCATCATCATGATGCTCACACCGGGTGAATAGTTGATGTTGAAACTCTGGGTTTTTGTCCGGGTGTCACGTATGGCTCCGTCGAATGGACGGATGAAATGAGAGTTGCCGGTGCCGATGGAAATCTCTGCCTCATTGAAAACAGCGAATCGTCCACGTCGGCTGAGACCGAAGTATTGTTGGATAAATACGGCGGCAGAATAAGAGTCGGAAGTGTATTTGATGTCATGCAGGTCGAAGCTCATGTCTTCATCAATATCCACCTTGAAAGAGTTTATTCCCATTTCCCCTTTTGTGAAGGCGAGTCGCAGACCAACACAAACGTTATTGCGGAGAAAATAGCTGACTGAAGGTTTGATGCTATAAATCTTCCCCTTTAGGTCTACATCCTGGATAAGAGAAAGGAATTCTGAATCTTCGGTGTTGAGTTCGCCGTAGTTGGCTGTCAATCCGATATGCCAAATTCCCTTGGGATATATGAGCCAGTTGTAGAGTTTTCTGTCATACCTTCCCAGACGTTTTGTCGGGATTGCCATATTAATTGAATCTCCACGCCATAAGGTTTTCTCATTCAGGTCAATTTTGTCTGCAGGATTAGGATTGAAAGGAGTAGCGGAAGCTGTTCCATTGATGATAGCCCTCACGTCAGTGATGTTGTCATCGGGAATCCAGATGTATTTTCCCCCTTTCTGGTTTTCTGCCGGTAGAAACCATACTGAATCAGATGCAGCCTCGATAATGTCAGTCTCATCTGAAATAAAAATGTTGTTGCCGGTTGGTTCCGAAACAGAAGTCAGGGTATCGTTGTCCGGAATGACCGGAACTGATTGCGAAAGCGTGTCGGTGCCATTCGGGATTGCATCAGTCGCAGGAGAAGTGGGGTAGATCCGGGATTCAGAAGAATCTATGACTCCCTTCTTGGAATCTATTATCTTTAGTAATACTTCAGAAAGGTTTGAGGCGGTTTTTGATAACTCGTTGACAGACTTTATCAGCTGGGTGTTGATAGTATCGGCAGGGGCATGAGCAGGAGCCGTCGCTTCAGCAGCTGAGACAGCTTGGGAAGCGAACAGAGTCAATGCGGATGCCGTCATTGTCAGGAAAAAATTGGCTCTTGATTTCATGCTATTATAGATAGAAAGCCACTCCGAAAGTAATAGAGAATAGATTTACCCGGAATATGGCAGATTTAGTATTTCTGTTGGCTACATAAATTTGATCAGTGATGGTCTTGGTATGGTTGTAATCAAAGCCAAGGACACCGACATTCACTTCAAGGGCGGCGAAATTATTAAGGAATACGGCCATGCCAGGGGCTACTCCAATGCCGAGATTGAAGTTCCTTTCATAGTTGCCAGTCAAGTCTTCGCCGAGGCCTGTCATGAGTTTTGCCTGGCCGCCTCCGAGCTCAAGCTGCACTTCGGTGAATAGTCCGAAACGTTTTGATGTGCCGAGAGAGAAGTAGTTTCGAAGCACCCCCATTCCGTAATAGTTGTGGGCAAGCCGGTATAGATGGTCCACGTCGAGGTTCATGTCGGGAGAAAAAGCAATTTCAGCGTTCTCAAGTTTGGTAAGATTTCGGTTATATCCGAATTTTCCACCTGCTGCGACGTCATTTTTGAACGCAAACATCACCATTGGTGATAGTTTGAAAGAATAAGTGTCACCTGAGACACCTTGCAAAACCAAAAATTGGTAGTCTTTTTGGTTAGATTGGCTGTAAGATACACTAAGTCCGGTGATCCATTGTCCTTTAGGAACGAAAGTCACTGACTCGAAGTCAGGGGAGAATTCTTCCGTCTCTTCCTCTGCGTATGCACATAGCGCTCCGGCGGAAAAGAGAAAGAAGAGCATTATTAATAAGGAGTGGAATCTCTTCATAATTTTGGTTTGGGTTATGGTTGTGCCGCCCATATCAGATTGCTCAAGATATGGAAAGTCAATAACGGTGCAAAATTAGCAAATTATTCCAATATATCCGTTCTTTTAGCTGAAAAAAAGATTATTTTGTCCCAATTAGGACAGAAAGCCATATTGATGTATATTGTAATATAGCAAATTTTGGTTATTTTGCTAATGAGAAGGAGGTGGGTCGGTTAAAGGCACTGTCGGGAAAATGAGGTGGCTGTGGTAGAGGTGATGATGATGGAATAGGGGTGGTAAATGGGGGAGACTACCATGAAGTGGATGATTAATATTGTTCAAATTGGTGCATTGTTCAATAAAAATGGTCGTGTTTTTGGTATTTTATTGGCTTTTTTGTAACTTTGTATTGGATAAATATCCAAAGCAAGAATGATGAAAAGTAAAAATCGGAAGAAAAAGCCGATTTTTGCCTAATTGTATATACTCGTCTCGAGACAACAACAATAACAATATTATTATGAAACTAACTTTTAAAAACGTGGCATTAGGTCTGGCTGTCCTTGGTCTCACTTCGTGCGCCAACGAAGCCCCTTGGGGGAGCGGCAGCCGAGGGAAAGGCGCAATAGACCTGAAGCTGACGGCAGATTTAGATGTGAAGGATGCGCTTCCGATGGTTCGTGCCGGAGCCCCGGAACTAACAGCTCCTGATGTGGCAAACTTTGCCATAGAAATGAGGAATCTTGATACCGATATGGTGCAGACCTGGACTTCCCTTGAGAAATTCAACGATGAAGAAGGTTTTGATGTGGGTTCCTACACCCTCACCGCATTTTATGGAAATCCTAATGAATGTGGATTCGACAAGCCATATTTCAAGGGTGAGGCATCACTCAATGTGCTTGAAGGACGTGAAACAGAGGTAGAGGTTACTGCTCAACTTGCCAATGTGATGCTTAGCGTTGACTATACGGATGCTTTTAAGGAATATTTCCGTGATTATAGTGTGACTGCACATACCGATGGTCATGCGAATGTTGTTTTTGGAAAAAGCGAGACCCGTGCCGGGTTCTTGACAGCCGGCGATGTTACTCTGCAGGTAAAGCTGACAAACCCGAGCGGAAAAACGGTAACTCTTACTCCAGCGCAATTCCCTGCCGTGGCACGTCATCACTATCATGTCACATTTGATGTGGATGCGGATCCTGTTGGTGGAGCAGCTCTCAATGTGATTTTCGATGATTCGCTTACGAAAGAGAATGTAACGATTTCCTTGAGTGACGAACTCTATAATGCTGATGCGCCTGTAGTTGGTTCTGAAGGCTTTACGACCGGTCAGACAGTAGAGGCTCTGTCGGGTAATCCCTCTGCCACTCCTCTGAAGTTTGAGACAATATGTAAAGGTGGCATCAAGAGTGCCATATTGAAGATCGCTCAGATCAGCGGTTCTGAAAGCTATAGTCCTTCATTTGACAAGGAACTTGATCTGATACAAGCGGATGAGTCAACACAGTATGCTCTTGAGCAGAACGGTATAAAGGTTGCCGGTCTGTTTAAGAATCCGGAGCAGATGGCGATAGTAGACGTGACTGAACTTCCAAAGTATCTTCCGGAAGGAACATATGAGATCACCTTGACTGTCACTGACAATCTTGACAGAAACAATGAGAACCCCGTCACCCTTAACCTCTCGACTTTACCGATTCATATCGAGGTTACCGGAGGCTCGGCTCTCTACGAGTATTCCGATCCTGCTAATGTCAACTCTACTAATCCTACGGTTGAAGCTACTGTATCGGTTACATACAACGGTTTTAATCCGGAAACGGCGATTTCTTTCAAAAACAGGTGTTCCCGCCAGGGTATTTTCAAGGATTGCGATATAGTCGAGGTGCATGAGTCGACTGAAACGCGAGGGTTCCCTGACAAGAATTATATATTCACTATCAAGGTTTGTGATGTGGAGACGTCTCCGCTTCCGATGGAACTTTGGTTTAATGGCACGAAGTATGCAGACTTCAGTCTTGACATTATTGAACCGAAGTTTAGCCTTATTGCTGATCCATTCGCAACATATTCACGATTTAAGGTGCTTCCTGAGAATGCTGATGATCTGACTACAATTGTCGAGGGTCTTACTCTATATAAGAATGGCTCAGCTGTTGTTAATATTGACAAGGATGTAAAGAATGGTATATTGACAATGGATGGTCTTGATCAGGATACTGATTATACTATCGGTTATTCATTGACAACACGTCCAGACGGAATTCCAGAATCTCAGACCATACAGATTCATACTGAGACGGCCTCTCAGATTCCTAATGGAGATTTCTCTCAGAAAGAACGAACGATTGATTGGAATCCGATTACGGCAGGGGGACAATATAAGTATGGAGCAACAAATATGTGGAACCAAAGTTCTATCGAGATTGATACTCCTAAAGGATGGGCTACTTTGAATCCGATTACATGTTGGAGGAATGCTAAAGTCCAGAATACATGGTTCTGTGTTCCTTCTACTTTGATGGAAGGGAATTCAGTTGTTGTTCGTAGTGTAGCTTATGATCACGATGGTAAACTTCCAGCCGTGGACGATCATGGACTTTCAGTAAGAGCAAAATATAGCCGCAATAAGCCATCATCTTTTGCAAATAAGGCATCTGGAGAATTATTCTTAGGTAGCTATGCTTATGACGGTAGTGACCATCGTGTTGATGGTATTGAATTTGCTTCCCGACCGGCATCAATAACTTTCAATTATTCTTATGCACCCATATCAGGGGAAGTGGGATTAATGTATATAGCGGTGGTTGGTGATGATGGTAATATCTTAGCTGAAAGTCGTGCAGATATTAAAACCGCCACTAATAAAGAAATGACAGTTTCTTTGCCCACTTACCCATTTGGAAAGAAACCATCCTTGTTGAGATTGTCGTTTAAGTCTTCTAAGACAGTAATTGATGTTCCTGTACCTGATAATATTCAGGACGTAACAAATACTACCGGTTTGAGTGGCCAGACAATCTCGGCAAATCAGTATAAATCACTGTGTGTCGGATCAAAGCTGACTCTCACAAACATTGAACTTAACTACTAAACAAGAAACTAATTATGAAATTATATAAAGGATTGACATATTCATTGGCTGCCATTGCTCTGCTGACCGGATGTGCAAACGAGTCTCCGTTTGTAGATGTCAAGACAGCAGGTCAGACCGGGTCGCTTATGACGAGTTGTTTGGCCCCGAAACTGGCCAATACGGAGGGTGTTGATGCGACTACACGAGCTGATGTTCCATCTACAGATGACTTTAAGGTGGTGATAACTCGCAATGGAGGTTCAGCTTCTACATATTCTTCGACTCCAGGCTCTGTGGAGTATAAATATTCTGAAATGCCGGAAGTGCTGACATTGCCGGTGGGCGATTACAAGGTATTTGCTCACCATGGCGAAAACAAACCTGCAGCTTGGGATGAGCCATATTATTATGGTGAATCTACATTTGGTATTGATGCCAATAAGATTACTGACGACGTAGACCCGATAGTCGCTAAATTAGCAAATATACGTGTGACTATTGTCTTCCACCCCTCTTTGATCAGCGCAATGAGCGCTGATTCAAAGGTGGAGGTGAAAGTGGGAAATCAAGGAGTGTTGACCTTCACTCCTACAGAGAGCCGTTCGGCATACTTCAAGTATGTGAATAAGTCGTCTACCCTGGCCGCCACATTTACAGGAATCGTTGATGGCTCGGATGTTGTGGAAACAAAGACAGAAGACAATGTGGCGCCCGGCAATCATTACCGCATTACATTCCGTATGCATGGTATAGAGGATGATATTCCTGGCACTGTGCAAGGTTCTGTTGCTGTCGATACTACAGTCGAAAAGATTGATATGAACCATACTGTTGACGGAGAAAAGGAAGAATATTTCGAGGACGACATGCGGCCGAATCAAGGTGGTGGTAATGAGCCTACTCCGGATGAGCCTACTGCGCCACAGATAACTTCAGCGAAACCTACTGAAGCCGGTTTGATTCCAGTAAATCTTGATGCTGTAAATGAAGTGACTGAAAATACTTATTGTGTGCTTAATGTAGTTTCCACTGCCGAAAATGGTATTGAAGCTTTCGATGTTATAATAGAATCTGAAAAATTGAATGCTGACGAGTTAAGCAATGTTGGATTGTCAGATAAACTTGACCTTGTTAATCCAGGTAGTCTTGAAGAACCGCTCACCAATCTTGGATTGCCGGTTAATGTAGGTGGAAAGAAGTCAGTCTCGTTCAATATCACAGGTTTTATGCCATTGTTGGGTGTCCTTGGTGAAGGTACCCATAACTTCATCCTCACAGTTAAGGATGCTAATGGAGAGACCACCGCAACTTTGAAACTTCATACTAACTAATCTCCGTCTATCATGAAAAATTTTAGAAAACATATAAATGTAGCTGCCACCTTGCTAATAGCTTCAGCGGCCATTCAGTCATGTTCGATGGAGACACCGTTTAGCGAAAGTGAAGGTGTATTGCAGATGAGACTCGTTATCAATTCAGATGTTACTCGTGCTGCTATGGATCAAAATGAGTTGGCTGACAACTGTGTGGTCTATATTTCCAATGACAAAGGACTTGTATTTAAGGAAAAGGGTCTGAATAACCTGCCGGATCAAATTACTCTGCGTCAGGGACACTACATTGCCGAGGCGTGGACCGGAGATTCTGTTCCTGCTTCTTTTGACAGTAAGTTTTATCGTTGCTACGAACCTATTGACATAATTGGCGGACTGAATGAGATACAGTTAAACTGTAAGATTGCCAATGTTGTAGCCTCAGTAAATGCGAGTACTATTGATGAAGCTCAGATCAAAAATCTTCATGTTACAGTGTCTACATCGAATGGAAGTCTTGAATTTGACAATTCAAATTTCAAGACAGCCAAAGGATATTTCATGATGCCGTATGATGCTGATGGCAATCAGGAGTCTGTCCTCGACATCAAAGTAGAGGGTGAAAATATCTTAGGTGAACCTTTTACTAAAACCAAGACTGTTCAGAATGTTAAGCCGGCACATGAATATGCAGTCAATCTCTCATATGATGACACAGGTGACGAGCCGCAAGGTGGCGGTTATCTTGTAGTGACTATTGACGAGACAGAGATAATGGTTGCCTCCACTGTTGAAATTTTTGCAGCTCCTCTTATAGAGGGTGTGGATTTTGATATTGACAAACAGATTGTCGGGGACCCGGGACAGTTTGGAGGTGACCGACAGGTTAAGATAGTGGCATTTGATGAGATTGAGTCGTTTACAATCGAATGTAAGGATGCAGGTAATCTGAACCTTCCTTCGCAAAAAATTGATCTAAAGAAAGTTGATGACCTTACCATAGCGCAGATCAATGCCGCAGGAATTACTTGGGATAAGGAAGTATATCCTGTAGAGAATAATAAAGATGGACATACTCGTCAGTTATCTTACATATATTTCTCAGAAGCGTATCTAAACAGCCTTCCTGCCAGAGATACGGAATACCGTATTGATCTGACAGCTACTGATGGCAATGGCAAGACTACTGCCAAGACTCTAAGAATAGCAGTAGGAGAGAACGCTATAGTATATGATGATCCATTGGTGACAGAAGAAGCTTCGGATCCAAACAACCAAATGGCTATTGGCGCTCGCAGTGCAACTCTAAGGGCATCGATTAAAGATGAGACTGCATCTGGATTTGGAATCCAATATCGAGAAGAGGGAACATCTGAATGGACAAAAGTGCCAATGAACGGCAGTCGTGCTTCGCAGATAATCACTGTGACGTTGCGGGATCTCAAACCTGGTACAACTTATGAATATAAGGCGTTTGCTGATGGCTTTGAGGCTTCTGACTCCAAGAAATTTACTACAGAGTCTATCTATGCTATACCAAATGCATCGATGGAGGAGTGGAGTACATATTCAGCAAGCACTATGTTGGGAACCAGGACAGTTGTGCTTCCCGGCGGTACAGGAGATAAGAATACCAGCTTCTGGGGTTCTGGTAATGAAGGATCAGCAACTGCAAACAAGGTTGTGCTCGACAAGAGTGAAGAAATGAAGCATTCGGGAACATATAGTGCCCGTTTGGCATCCACTTCTGCCGTTGGTGTGATTGCTGCAGGTAATATGTTCATCGGCTCATATGTCAAGACAGATGGAACTAACGGTGTGTTGTCGTTAGGTAGAGAGTATAATGCTTCACATCCTTCAAAGGTTCGAGTGTATGCAAACTACCGACCGGGAGGAGGCGTATCTGTAAAGAGTGGTAATGAAAAATATGTGGACATTGTTGCCAATGGCACCGATCAGGGACAGATATATGTTGCGCTTACTACTGAGCCGATAGAGATACGTACCAATCCGAGTAATCGAAACTTGTTCCCGTCCAGTCCTACCAATGAGGATGGCAAAGCGCATGAAGATTATTCTAAAGTTGTAGCCTATGGTGAGGTTACATGGGACAAGGCGTTTGGAGCAGATGGAAGCCTTGAGGCTGTCGAAATACCGTTTATTTATACTGACAGGGCTAAGACTTTGAAGCCTAAGTATCTTGTAATAGTTGCTTCAGCTTCGAAATACGGTGATTTCTTCTGCGGTTCTGCAACCAGTGTGATGTATCTTGACGACTTCGAGCTCGTTTATGAGTAAGAGTTTGGAATGATATTGTTTGAAGTTGAAAAGAAAGAGGTGGCGCCTTTGTTGGGGTGTCACCTCTATAGCTTTTATTGAGGGGAATTTGGTTATATCTAATTTAGTGGGGTTGCTTTTCTATGAGCCAGCTTCCGATGGTGCGTGTTTTTGTCAGGAAGTTGGCTCCGATTAGGAACTTCGTCCTGTTGTCTGCGGCAAATGGCATCAGATAATTGCTGTCGTAAATCTGCTTAAGTGCCTTCTCTGGACTCTCGTTGATTTTGAATTCATATATATATGTAGTTTGGAGTCAGGATCTGCATGTCGCAGCGTCCTTTGCTTGAATGGACTTCCGTTCTTACAGCCAATCCCATCATCTTGGCAGCTATCGCCATCATATTTTGGAAATGAATTTCTTTATTACGCTCATGTGTCGAGTCGGTGTCTGCAAATAGACTTTGCATACGGATCATATAGTTGTCCGGGCGACCTTCCATCAGATCTTTGACAGAGTCCCTAATGCTTAACGGCGAACGACCGCCATAGCCTCTGAAAAAATTCTTATATAAGGATTCCCAGAAAGCCTTGTAGACTTCTTTATTGGGGAATCCCAGGGTATATTCCTCTGTATCGGGATTATAATCCTTTATTGTCAAGTAGCCGGATTGATATAGAAATGGTACAATGTCGGATAAAGTGTTTGATATATCGCTTAATTCCAGTTCATTTCGTTGTGCACCTTCGAGAACATCAAGGCTAAAAGTGTTTGTTTTGATAAGTCTTATCAAATAAGAAGGTGAGCCGCTGCCATACCAGTAGCTTTTGAGTTCATTGTCTTGAAATGCATTCAATACACTGAATGGATTATATATGTCTTCATTCTTGGAAGAGAAGTGATAGCCATCATACATTTCCTTAAATTTGCTCCATGTATCATCGGGCGTGATGCCGTTTACATTCGCAAATTGATCAACAGACAATTGAAAGTCGCGATGGAATTCGGTTTCACTTATTCCGCAGATGGCGTTGTAGCGAGGAAGGAGTGAAATATCTTTGAGGTTGTTGATTCCGCTGAAGACGGAAACTTTTCCAAATTTGGTGATGCCTGTCAACATCGCAAATTTGATATATTGATCGTTGCCTTTAATACACGAATAAAATCCTCGCAATTCAGCCTTGATTTTATCATGAAGTTCCTCTTCATGCAGGCAATCGAGCATAGGTTTGTCATACTCATCTATAAGTATTACCACCTTTTTTCCTATTTTTTCGTATGCTTGCTCTATTAAATCAGAAAATCGCAATCCTATAGTCGGAGCATTCGATTTCAATCCATAAGATTTCTCAATTCTTGAAAGTTGACGCGAAATAAGCCATATGAGGCGATCCGTATTCATGAAGTTTTCCTGACTCAAATCAAATCTGAATACAGGGTATGTAGACCAATCTTTTTCAAGTCTTGAAATCTCAAGATGACTGAAAAGATCCTTTTCTCCTTTGAAGTAAGATTCAAGAGTAGACATGAGAAGGCTCTTGCCAAACCGACGAGGGCGGCTCAAAAACACGTATTTTTTCTCTGTCACCAGTTCATAGATAAGTTTGGTCTTATCTATATATATGTAACCTTCCTTAATTATTTCAGAGAAGGTCTGTATGCCGACAGGATATTTCAATGATTGTGCCATAATCTCGTACTTTTATCGGTTGGGATTACAAAGATAGTTAATTTAAATGAGATTGGCAAAATATATTATTACGTTTTTTGTGCAATATCCGTAAGCTTCCTTTCCACAAAATGGGGAAAGGAAACAAAAATACGATATAATGGTTCATGGTATTAACAAAACGCAAGGAAATTTAACATTTATTGAAAACGTTGGGGGATAATGTGATATGGCGAAAATATGTTGAAAAACATAATTTTTTTTGAGAAACACTTGCGGAGGGCGAAAAAATGTTGTAATTTTGCAACCGCAATCGGGAAACGAACGGTGAGCGGCTGAAAACAGCGAAGCCACCTCCCGGGAGCAGGAAGATTGAGAACAATGACATGATGCCACAAGACAAGCAGCGCCAATCAAAAGATTGGACGCAGCAGAGACAAGGGAACACGAGGTAAAGACTCGGGGTTCACGTCAACGAGATTCCAACCTTATATAAAAGGAGGCCGGGACAAACAAAAACTTTGAAGATATATATAAAGATATATAACTAACAACGGAGAGTTTGATCCTGGCTCAGGATGAA
>JAIDUH010000143.1 GCA_029060285.1 Muribaculaceae bacterium
CCCGCCACAGCTGCCAGCATCATCAGCAGCCCAATCAAATAAGTTTTCATCATAAAAGAATATATCAAAATTGCAATTTATATATTATAAATAGTATCATTAAGCACAATTAGCCCAATAAGACCAATTAGACTAATCAGCCCAATCCGACTAATCCGACCAATTAGTCCAATCCAATGCAAAAATAATAATTAAATTTGATTACAACAAATTTACTCGCACTCCAATTCAATAAATAAGCAAAAGCCCGCTCCGGCAGAGTCCGGGGCGGGCTTGACATATCTGGATTATGGAGATTTATTTCTTGACTGCAGTGTATGAATAAGGAACTGTACGGAGATCAAGAGTGATTGTATACGTGCCTACGCCGGGAGCAGAAAGGTTTGCTCCGTCAAGGCTTAATACTCCTTCCTCACCTTCACCGAAGTTGACAGCCCAATCACCGTTAACGCGGAACTTCCATGTCGTATTGGCATCAGTGAAATTGACATCCGCTGTCCATACGAGAAGGTCTTGTCCAGGAGTTAGCTCTGCATAGTCGGAAGCCCAGTTGTTATCGTCAGAGAAGCCACCGATCATACCGATAGTCTCGACTTTAAGGAAATCATATGTGAGTGAGCCAATGTTGACAGTCATCCAGTAAAGCCCATTTTCAGGACCCTGAATGTCGCCGCCACCAAGCTTGAGAGTGCCAGGTTCTTCTCCTGCACCCCATTCCATACCGCCCCATGCGGGACGGTCAGTAACCTTGAAGCCACCGTTCATATGGGTGAAACCGAAATAATCAGCGTAGTTCCAAGTATCAAGCATACCTGTCTCAAAATTCCAGCCATTTCCATTACCCGGAGTGTAGAGCATCGGGATAGCCTGGCTTACCTTATATGATCCGTCGAGCATATTGATTGTGAAAAGGTACTGGCCTGCAATCTTCAGGCAGCCTGCCTGACCATTCTCAACCAGAAGGCCCTCAAGCGAAGTATCGCCATCAGTAGCCGTGCCGAACAGTCCATCCCAGGAATTAGCCTGATAAGCTGATTCAGGAACGATCTTCCACCAGCAACCTGCGGTCTCGAGCTCGGCGGGCACGTCGATAGCAAGAGTGAACACAGGATCATCAAACGGACTGAGATCGGAATGACTGAACTTGATTGCTGTAGGTATCTGCCAGTCGTTAAGAGAACCTACGAGGTAGTAAGCCTCTTCAACCTGGATATTAAGGTCGACAGGAGTCACGGAAAGTGATTTCTCAGCATACCAGCCGTCAGCACCTCCGATACGGCTACGCTGTTCACCCACGCAAACGTAAGCTGCCACGCGGATGTAGTTCTCTTTTGCAAAAGGAGCCTTGCCGAGGAGGTGGCGGAAAGCATCGTCCCAGTATGAGGACTTGACGCCATATGTATTGTCAGCGCCTTCCACCTTATCCATAGGAATCTCGATGGCGCCTGCGTAAGAGCCATCTTTAGCGAGCTCCATGACAAAATCCAAGGTTGCGTTCTCGGGCAGAGTAGCGTCTGCGGTGTAGCTGATCACAGGTATGATCTCAGGCTGCGATGCAATGTCAAGGGCATTGCCGGTGACAGGAGCCACGAGTGCGACCTGGACACCGTCTTTCACCATCACTGTCTCCTGCGGATTGGTCTGCATAACGCCGAGATCACTCGTATCATCGCAGGAAGCCAACCCGAAAGCCAACAGAGCGGAAAAATATATTAATGATTTCTTCATATTGATTTAAATGTTAAAAGTGAATCTGTCCGGAATTCTCTTTCCGGGACTCCCGGACAGATGCTACTTTAAGATTAATTAGCTTTCTGGAAATAAACTTTCATCTCGTTCAGATCGACGGTCATCTTCATCTTGCCGCCTGGCCAGTTGGTGATATTCCAGTTACCCTTACCATTGACGCATGGACCTGAGTAGTAGCTGTCTTCATCAAGTGAGACACTTGCATTATCACCGTCGTTGGCGTTGGCTCCGATTGACGGAAGGGCTCCATCGCTACCCCAGCTACCGAGCTCGGTATAGAAGCGGAAACCGCTTGCCGCATCTGAAGCAGAAATCTCGATCTCGCCGGAGTATATCTTGCTGCCGATTCCATTGTCGGGCTCACTGAGATAAACCTCACCGTTGTTGATATCCCAGCCAGAAACCTGACCGATCACGTAAAGCTTGCCTGGAGCGCGGACAGCGAAATATGGCTGCACATTGAGCATTATCACATTTGAGCAGATTGAGCTATAATCTGCATTCGGGATGAAAGCACGTACGCGTACGTATATGTCCTCAGCTTCTCCGGTGAATTTATCAGCGTCATCTTCTGTAGTAATTCCGTTCAGCGCGTTCATGGCAACTGACCACTCATATCCGTCACACTGGATCTGAGCCTGAGTATTGACGGTAAGGAGACTCTGATAAGTAGCGAAATCCTCAGTCTTGCTGAGCTGTACCTCATAGCTTGTCACAGTGCCAAGTCCATAATTGGGCTGACTCACGGTCAGATATATCTGAGTAGCCACGCCGTCATACTCCTCAAGCACATAGGTCTCATTTGCCATCGGTGGAGTATTGAGCACAAACTCTGTAGGCTTTTCAAGCCTCGGCTGTGTGTCTTCCTTGCAGGAAGTGAATGCTGCTCCCAATATGAACAGGAGCGTCATCATCAATGATATCTTTTTCATTTCTTTCTTTTCTTTTAGATTAAATCCATACAAGGTTCAGATCAATATCCGGGGTTCTGAGGATACTCGGAAGCATAGGAATTGATGACTGAAGTAGGAATCGGGAAGACGTTCATATGGTCAGAAATAGCTGCTCCGCCTTCGACATTGTTCTTCCAGCTCCAGTTGTAGCGTGATGTGAACATTCCGGCACGCACGAGGTCAGTTCGGCGGTTGTTCTCCCAGTAAAGCTCGCGGGCGCGTTCGTCAAGAAGGTTGTTTGCTGTAAGTTCTGCAGCATTCCAGTTGCCGACACCTGCACGGCGACGTACGATATTTACATAATCAAGTGCTTCTGTCTGAGAGCCGACATTGCCTCTTACGTGTGCCTCAGCTGCAGTAAGATATATTTCTGCAAGGCGGATGACTGGATAGTCAGTCTCAGCAAATGTAGCATACGTAGCGATTCCATAGTTTTCCGGATTAGAGAGATCATGCACTCCGGCACGGGGAAGACCGGTCTCCGGATCCTGCCAGCGCGGCATTGTGCCATCTGCATTGCAGTATACATTTGTGAACTTGTTGGGAACATAGCCGTTCTTGTAGGTCGAGAAGTCTGAATTTGCCATTGTGAAGCCATCGTTCTCAGTAAACCACAGCCATGTTCTGCCGTCCTGACTAACACCGTTGCTGAAGTTGAACTTCTCGCAGAATTCAGGACGCGCGTGCATACATGTCCACTGGCCGTTTATACCGAACCATCCCGGAGTTGCTGTATTCTGATCGCTGAGAGCGGCAAGGATCAGGAATGAAGTGCCGCCATAGCTCTGAGTGAGCCATACGTTCTGTTGCTCGCCGTTGGCGTTGGTTATGTTACCCTGGTAAGCATAGGGAATATTCCAGAGGATCTCGTTCTGAGCCTTCAGGCTTCCGCCGGGAGCAAACATATCGTTGTTTGCACAGAACACCGAGAGATAATCCATCGCGAGTCCTGATCCTTCGAAACCGCCACCCTTGTGGTTGTTGATCACGTTCTGGCAGTGAGCCCAGCATTCCTGCCAGCGAGCAGTGCCGGTCCATACTTCTGCATTGAGGTAATACTTGGCGAGAAGAGCCTCTACAGCGTCTTTGCCGATACGGCCATACACGCCTGATTCCTTGAAGTTGGCGAGGACATCCTCCAGGTCTGCTGTGACCTTATCGAAAAGGTCCTTACGGGTGATATAGGGAGGTTCCTCACCGGTAAGCTGGTTGTCCCATGCGTCGGCGGCATTGCCGAAAAGGTCGATCACATAATAGTAGCTCAAGCCGCGCAGCGCGCGCGCTTCAAGTACAAACTGATCGAGGTCGGCCTGAGATATTTGGTTGGCGCCGTCGCCGGTAGTGATACCATAGTCTCCAAGCTTACGCGAGAGGCGGATAAAGTCGTTGCAGACAGCGATATGAGTGTAGAGTCGGGAATATGTGCCGAATACGTTCTCGTTATTCGAGCTCCAAGTGCTTGTACAAAGATCAAACACTCCGGAGTCCTTCCATATCCAAAGGCATTCGTCGGTTGTGAACTCATTGAGCATGAAGATAGCACGGCTCCAGCAGCTGCGGCCGTTGTCAAGACCCGAGATATCGGAAGATCCTGAACCACCCTGTCCGGAAATTGCGATACCGCTGTAGCATTTTCCGAGTGCGCCTCCGATATATTCCTTCGGATTCGAGGCGAACTGGTCCGGTGTGAGGTCTGTTGGGTTTTTAGGGAACTGGTCAAGGTCACCTACACAGGATGAGAGTCCAAGGGCAACCATCGCCATAGATCCTAAAAGATATTTATTGATATATGATTTCATAAGTGGATATTAATTGGAGAAGATTAGAAAGTAGCGATCACACCGAGATTGAATGATACCGGACGCGGATAAACGCTATTGTCGATACCGGAGAATACTTCCGGATCAAGACCGCGGTACTTGGTGATGACGAACGGATTTTGAACGGCACCATAGACACGGAGACGGAGGTTGTGGTCGATAAGATCAGGCCATGTGTAGCCGAGAGTGATGTTATCACAACGTACAAATCCTGCATTTTCAAGCCAGTAATCGCTCAAATAAGTATTGGTTGTCTGACCACCCTGGAAATAATAGTCGGTCACGAGAAGGTTGGAAAGACCGTTGCGGTAAGTCTCGCTGAGGGTCGAGTTTCCTGCGAGGGCGTTGTTGTAGACATAGTTGCCGATGGAAGCACGGAGCTGGAAGCTGAGATCCCAGTTTTTGTAAGAGAAGTTGTTGTTCCATGACATAGTCACTTTCGGGTCTCTTGAATGCTTGATCACAAGGTCGTTGGAGTCAATCTGTCCGTTGCCGTCCTGATCTACATAAGCACCTTCGATTGGCTTGCCGTTCTGATCATAGATCTGTTCGTAGAGAAGATAGGAATATGCAGGATAACCTACCTGATGCACCTGAACGGTATTGCCGTTACCACCCGAGATTCCGCCAACAGTCACGTAAGTACCTTCGTTGTTGAGCTTGGTGATCTCGTTTTTGTTCCATGCAACATTGAGGCTTGTGTTCCAAGTGAAGTCATCGGTGTCGATGGCACGCATTCCGAGGGTAGCCTCAAGACCGATATTGCGGAGTGAACCGATGTTCTGGTCGAGCATATTGGTGGTGAATGCACCTGGGGTAGCAGTTACGAAAGCAAGAAGATCCTTGGAGTCACGGAGGTACCAGTCAAGTGCAAGTGTATACTTGTTGTTGTGCCATCCCATATCGAATCCAACGTTCCATGTAGTGGTTGTCTCCCACTTCAGATTAGCGTTATATCCATTTGGATAGTAGGTATTGGCTACGAGCTTGCCGCCATCAATATAGGTACCTGTCCACATATTGGGATAGTAAGAACCGTCTGTGCTCTGTACGTATAGAGGCATATAGGGGAAGTAGCCGCCTACTGACTGCTGACCTGTCTGTCCCCAGCCGAGACGGAGCTTGAAGTCGTTCATTGTCTGGGCTGCATCCTCAAAGAATGCCATATTATTGATCTTCCAGCCGAGTGCTACTGAAGGGAAGAGACCCCAGCGGTTGTCTTTGGAGAATCTGGATGTTCCGTCATCACGAAGAGTGAAGGTAAGGAGATAAGTATCCTTCAATGAATAGTTGATACGTCCGAAGAATGAGACAAGCATCAAGTTACCACTATAGTATGGGAAGACACTGCCGGATGCATGTCCGATCTTTGCTTCAGAAGCCGGGTCTATCTCAAGTTTACCGCCATTGTTTTCAGGGGCCTTGAAGCCCATGGTAGTATAGACAGTACCATTGTTACGGTTCATGTTGTCGAAACGCTGCCAAGAGTAACCTACCATAGCATCGAGATTTGACTGTATAGACTCGAATTCCTTCTTGTAGTTCATGTAAAAGTCAAGAAGGGTGTTGCGGTAAAGATACCAGTTCTCGTAGTATGTTCCGGCACCGTTTTTGTCCGGGGAGTTCTTCCATGCTGAAGGTGAGTTCTGAGTAAGGGTGTTATGGTTTTCCGACTTGGTTACGTCATAACCGAGGTTCAGGTTGAGGTGAAGCTCCGGAAGGAAATGCAGGGCATAATCAATCTGGAGGTTACCGTTCGAACGCCATACATCGCTGTAGTTGTCATAGTCGTAAAGCATTGCGACAGGGTTGAGCGATGCGTTCACGTTGAATGCCTGGTTATTGCCGGCAATGGTAGTGTAACCGTTGTAGAAATAAGGGAATTCACTGTTGCCTGAAGGAATATTAGAGTAGACGGGGAGAGTCGGGTTGAATGAAACGGCAGATCCGATTGCTCCGTCATTACCCCAGCGGTTGCGGATATAATAACCCTTGGCGTTGGCGTTGATGGAGAGCAGACCGTTGAAGAACTTAGGATTGAGATTGAATCCGGCAGACACACGCTGCATGTCGGTGTTCTTCATGATACCCTTGTTTTCGGTATAGGAAGCACTTACGCGGTAAGGGAGGAAACCTGCGGTGCCGCCAACGCTGAGGTTGTAGTCCTGGGAAATTGTTGTGCGGAGCACTTCTTTCTGCCAGTCTGTGTCAGCAGTGCCAAGAGCAGCAGCTGCCTCGGATTCAGCACCCCAGTAGTTTCTGATTGCTTCGCTGAACTGGGAAGCGTTCATCACGTCCCATTTCTTACGTGCAGTCTCTACTTTCCAGCTCGCTGAGAAGTTGATCTGCGGACGTCCCTTCTTACCTTTCTTTGTAGTGATGATGATGACACCGTTAGATGCGCGGCTACCATAGATAGCGGTTGCGGATGCATCCTTGAGGATGGTCATGCTTTCGATGTTATCAGGAGCGATCATTGCAAGAGGGTTATTCATACCTTCAACGTCGCCGGTGACAAGAGGCACACCGTCGAGCACTATAAGAGGATCGTTTGATGCGTTAAGAGAGGCACCACCGCGAATACGGATTGTACCGCCACCTTGAGGGCTACCGCCGTTGGTCGTCACAACCACACCTGGGCTTGCGCCTACAAGCAGATCCTGTGCAGAAGTTGAGATGCCGGCCTCGATTTCATCCGGAGTCACGAGAGCCACCGATCCCGTAGCATCCGATTTCTTCACGGAGCCGTAGCCGATCACGACTGTCTCGGCAAGCATCGTCGCGTTGTCCTGAAGTGTAACTTTGATTTCAGTGCGACCATTGACCGGGACTTCCTGTGTGTCATAACCGATGTAGCTGATCACGAGAGTGGCATCAGAAGGGACATTGATGGTGAAGTTACCGTCGAAGTCTGTCGCTGTGCCGTTTGAGGTGCCTTTTTCCATTACTGTGGCACCGATAAGTGGTTCGCCCGTAGTATCATCCACCACACCATGGACGGTGATCTTTTGGGCCAGAGCGGGAAGCGTGAATGCCAAGAGCATGGCTATTGACAGAAGCGCTTTCCTGCTGAGTGTAAAACAAACGTTTTTCATGCAGGTTGTTTTTTGGTACTACATTTATTTAATTGATCTCATATTCAGGTTTATCAGGCGTTCTGGTGGTGTCGGTTTTATACCCAACACCAAAAATAATACAAATTTTAACAAATTTAGTTCTATTTTTTATAAAAAATTTAACATTTGCTTTTATTTTAACTTTTATTCACATTTGCACAAATAAGAAAAAAGGAGTAACTTTGCATCCACAATATGCCTTTGACAATTGACCGTTCATCGTTGATCGTTAATCGTTCATCGTTGATCGTTCATCGTTTATAGTTCATCGTTTATAGTTCATCGTTGAGTTAATGCTTATAGACAAGATAAGATCCGGAGAGAGCCTGAGTTTCGGCCAGCAACTGAAGCTGACCGCCCAGCTGTCATGGCCTGCCATGATGGCGCAGCTCTCGAGCATGATGATGCAATATATAGATGCGGCGATGGTAGGACACCTTGGCGCTGACCCTTCCGCGTCAGTAGGACTTGTCTCTACATCTCTGTGGCTTTTCTGGGGAATATGTTCGGCTGTCACGATGGGCTTCTCTGTGCAGGTGGCACACAGTATAGGTGCTTCCGACCACGCCCGAGGTCGACGCATACTTCGGCAAAGCATTACAGCCTGCTTTCTCTTCAGCCTTGTTGTGGCATTAGTGGGAGCTGCCATAGCCTGGCCTCTTCCTCATTGGCTTGGAGGGAAAGAGACCATTTGCCATGATGCTTCTGTCTATTTCCTCGTGTTTGTGCTTGCTTTGCCTCTCTTCACAATGAACTATCTGGGTGGAGGTATGCTCAGATGCAGCGGCAACATGAAGGTGCCGGGAGGACTCAATGTCCTTATGTGTGTACTCGATGTCATATTCAATTTCCTCCTCATTTTCCCTACTCGTCAAATCGACATTGTGGGATTGCATCTTGATATGCCCGGAGCCGGCCTGGGTGTGCTGGGAGCAGCCCTTGGCACTGCGGCTGCAGAGATCGTCACTGCCGGACTCATGATGTATTTCCTCTGCTTCCGTCAGGATGGCCTTGCAATAGCGAAGACTAAGGAGAAAGAAAGCAGTTTCAAGCCCGAATGGGAAATTCTGCGCAAGGCTTTGAAAGTGTCTGCCCCCATGACTCTCGAACATGTCGTCATATGCGGGGCACAGATTGCCGTGACCGTCATCGTGGCTCCACTCGGAGTGATGGCTATTGCGGCGAACGCCTTTGCCGTCACAGCGGAAAGCCTTTGCTATATGCCGGGCTATGGAATATCTGATGCGGCGACAACGCTTGTCGGGCAAAGCTATGGGGCAAAGCGTAAGGATCTTGCCAAGCGGTTCGGATATATTACAGTCGGTCTCGGTATGCTCACCATGACTATAATGGGAGTCGTGATGTATATTCTCGCACCTGAAGCAATGGAACTGATGACACCCGTAAAGGATATAATTGACCTTGGCGCGAGTGCCTTGAGGATAGAGGCTTTTGCAGAACCGATGTTTGCAGCCTCGATCGTGGCATACGGCGTTATGGTAGGGGTTGGCGACACTGTCCTTCCCGCAGCCATGAACTTCAGCAGCATATGGCTTGTCAGGGTTCCCCTCGCTGCATGGCTTGCCCCCACGATGGGGCTCAACGGCGTATGGCTCGCCATGTGTATCGAACTCTGCTTCCGCGGTGCCATCTTCCTATGGCGCCTCCTCTCCGGTGCGTGGCTAAAAAAAGGCCTCTAAACGAATACGTTCATCCCTCTGCGAGCCCTTTGCCCCACTGCGTGATGCCCTTATGAGTCTGTCCTCCAGTTCAATTCCCTTTAAGAAGGCGCAGTGCTTGTGGGACTCTGCGTGAGACATTTATAGCAGACGAAAATTAAGAAATTTGATCCAAAAGAGAAAGGTTGCCGGAATTGTCGATAATCTTTACCGGAATTCCCGAATTAGCGATGGCCCGATCTTCCTCTTCCTGGCTTTGGATACGCTTGCGGATTGCTTCTTCATCAAGAGAATCCCGCTGCATGATACGCTCAATACGAACTTTCTCACCAGCCGTCACCATCCATATTTCATCGCACATCTGCGCCAATCCTGAAGTAGCAAGAATAGCTGACTCTACAAAGCATCTTTTTGCTCCCATTCTCATTTGGTAAGCGTGCCATCTCGCCACATCCTCCCGCACAAGCCTATGCACCAGCGAATTGAGCCACATCCGCTCCTCTTCACTCCCAAACACACGCTTTGCGAGCTCAGGGCGGCAGATAGGTCCACCTACGGGACACACCTCCTCCCCATATCGCAAATTAAGCGCATCAAGCACCTCCCGAGAGCCATCCATAATCCGTTTAGCCTCAAGATCACAATCATACACAGC
>JAIDUH010000144.1 GCA_029060285.1 Muribaculaceae bacterium
TTGCTGTATTCATCATCAAAAGTCAAGTCATACACACGTGGCATATCATCCTTAAGTGTATAAGAGAATTTTCCATCTACGATTGGTATTGGTATGCACGGTGAGGTGCGATAATCTTTCCCGGCTTCAAGAAGTATGGCATACTTTGAATCGGGCCGGTCAACCACGGTTCCTGAGATATGGCAAATGATAGAATCATTTTGATAGCCGGCTGCTATCGCTGTCATAAATGACATGGCGAGAGCCATAAAAAGAAAATATTTTTTCATAGGATTGAAGTATTAATACAACTATAATCGTTAATCGTCAAGGATCACTCTTTCGCAATGATTTTTCCCGGATCTGTCTGCATGATTCTTCGGATCTGCCACCATACAATCAGCAAAATTAGCAATGATACTATTGTTATTCCAAGAATCAAAGGAACTATCGGAGACAAGGATGAGCCTGGAATTATATCTGCGACTCTCTTTTCCACCATCCGGTTGAATAAGACACAAACCGGTACTGCTATGACAAGGGATGTGATCAGAATGATTACATATACTTTACCGAACAATCTATATATATCCTTGCTCTTGGCTCCGTTGACCTTACGGATCGCAACCTCTTTTTTGCGGCCACGCGTGTCAAGGGCTATTGTACTCAATATGCTCATAGCGCATATTATCAGACTGACGCAACAAAGTATCCAACCTCCAATTCGGAGACTCTCCACTAAGTCAGGCATCACATTGACCTTTTCCCTATAGTTGAATACTCTTTTGGTAAAGTCTTCCGAATCAATACGTTCGATAGCCTCGTTGACCTCCCTTACAAGAGATTTACCTCTGCCGGACTTTGGGATAAGAAGCTGATCCTTATTTGAAAATCTTCCCCACTCGGGAGAAATCGCAATCAGTTTGTCACCTTGCATATCATAGGCGATGCTTCTTATTATTCCTCCGACAGGGAGTGTAAATCCATTATATGATTCTCCCATTGTCAAGGTGTTGTGGTCGAGAATTCCGAGTTCCTTAAATTCAGAATATAACTTCTCATTGATCAGAAGACACTTACTCCTATCAATATCCGGTCTTAGCCATTCTACGTCTATTCCGAGAGCGGAAATAAGTGTAGTGTCGTAAGTGCAATAGACAGGGAAATTATTGTGGTATCTATATCTTTCAGAAGCTTCAGCATTCTCCTGTACTTCATGCACACGCATGTATTCAAAGGCATACTTTACGATCTTGTCAAGGTCAGGGAGACGTTTGATCTCATCGTAAAGCTCATCAAATGTCTGATAATTAGGCTCCCAAAACAGATACTCCCTTAAATTGCTGTCATTTTTAGGCATGTGGCATGCTTCTATTATTCTGTTTTCTGCCTTGAGTAGGATAAAGGTTGAACATACGACTATAACGACTATAATCGTCTGGAATCCCAACATCAGATGATTGAAGATTCGATGATGTCTCCTACGAAGATTTGCAGACAGTCCTTGGTTTGCTTTCCCGACACTAAGCAAAGTATACCATGCGATAAAACTGCAGATGACAATCAGACATCCTCCAATGAAGATACTGCAACTTCGGAGGTCTTTGACTTTGAAAACAGACGTGTCCATGAAATAACTCAGTTTCATGTCAAGGAAATCTTGTAGAAGGGTACCAAGCAGGAGAGCCAATGCTACCGCACAGCATATCGTGATTGCCACTTCTGTGAAAAGTAATCCTAAAAGTTTCATTCGCGAGGCTCCGTTGACTATCCTGAGGGCCAGTTCATGCCGGCGCATCCTGAACAACTGGATCTGAATACGCAGAAATCCAATGATAGCAGCTAAAAGTATAAGAGAACCTATGAGATAACTGAGTATCCGTATTGTTATTATTTCCCTGATTTCAGGGTCCTCCGATATCTTTGATATCTTTGCAGTCAGATCAAAGGGTTTGATTGCATCGTTGATTTCTTGCAATAACTGTTTTTTTGTGTATCCCTCCTTTAGGATTACATAGACGCCTGTTACGAAGAAACTGTCATCATACTCATAATCTTCTAATCCATTGCCATAGCAGAAATAGAATCCGGCGTTATCCATTGGATAATCCGATAAAGCTACAGGTTCATATACATCCACTATTGTTATTGGAATAGGCATATAGCTTAGAAGTGTAAATGTCTGTACCGCTCCGATAGGATTTTTATTCTGGAAATTTGTTTTGGCAAAATCCTTGCTGACAATTGCTTCGGCATGTTTCAGTTTCCTTATCTTATTGCCTGTCACTGCTGACCGAAGACCGACAAATTCCGCATATCCCTGATCTATGAGCCGGATAGGCACCTGCCCTTTTCTGACTGTCGAATCAGATAAATGAAATTCCAAAGGAACACTGACAGCGTTTACGACTACGACAGTTAAATTTTCAGCACTTTTCGGTCCACCATCTTTCCTGATCGCCCGTATCATATTTCTTGCATCATTTCCATAGAGTCCGGAACTGAAACTAACCTTATATGCACGGTCATAGTAAGACTCATAGAATATGGATGGGAGCCGGTAGGCTGAGATCAAGGAGTGTGTCAGCGAGAGCGTGACAATACCGATGGCGATGCTCACGATGCTGATCAGTGTCTGCAGTTTATACTTCATCAAGTTACGCACCGCCACCCGTATATTATGAAATACTAAATTAATCATTAATAATTAATTCATTATCGTTCATAGTTCATAATTTATCGTTCATAGTTGTTCATAACTCCACCTGGTCTACAATCTGACCGTCATAGAGGTTGATGATGCGGTCAGCGTAGGCTGCGTCATGCTGCGAGTGGGTCACCATGATGATTGTGGTGCCCTCCTTGTTGAGTTCGCTGAGCAGATTCATTACTTCTTTACCGTTCTTTGAATCGAGGTTACCGGTAGGTTCGTCGGCAAGGATAATCTTCGGGTTTGGTAATACTGCTCGTGCTATGGCTACTCGTTGCTGCTGACCGCCGGAGAGCTGGTTGGGGAAGTGCTTGCGGCGATGTGAGATCGCCATCCTGTCCATCACAGCTTCGATGCGCTCCTTGCGTTCCTTGTTTGGAGTGTTCATGTATAGGAGGGGAAGTTCAATGTTTTCGTACACGTTGAGCTCATCGATAAGATTGAAGCTTTGGAATACGAAACCGATGGTTCCCTTGCGGATATCAGTGCGGTCATTCTCTTTCAGTTTGCTGACATCTTTACCGTTAAGGGTATAGGTACCTTCTGACGGATTGTCGAGCAATCCCAAGATATTTAGGAGTGTAGACTTGCCGCAGCCCGACGGACCCATGATGGCTACGAATTCACCTTCCTTAACTTCGAGATTCACTTCACGGAGAGCCCATGTCTCCACTTCCTCAGTGCGGAACACTTTCTTTACGTTTTCTAACTTGATCATAATTATTTGATTTAATTGTTTAATTCTTTATATTATGTACTTAAGGGCCTTAAGGGCTTTAAGGTCTTTAAAGACCCTTATTAGACTATTTCTACTACTCTTTTGCGATGATTTGTGTTGGATTCAATTTCATCACCCGGTTGATTTGACAGCTGACAATCAGGAAGATCAGAATTATCACTATTGCACATCCAAGGATAATCGGCATTATAGGGGAGAGCGTGCTTGATGAAATTATCTCTTCGATAATATTTCTGATCCATTTATTGAATAATATGCACAATGGCACTGAAATCGCAAGAGCTATTGCTACCAATACGAAATAGATTCGTATAAAAATACAGTATATATTTCCCCTCTTGGCTCCATTGACTTTGCGTATGGCAACTTCTTTCCTTCGTGATCGCGTGTCGAGAGTGATTGTGCTGAAAATACTCATGGCGCAAATGACGAGACTGACTATTCCTAAAATCCAACCGGCTGTCCTTACACTTTCTGCCAAACTTAACATTAAATTCATGTGTTCACGGAAATTGAATATCATTTCATTGATAGCTTGTGGTTCCACTCTTTCTATCGTTTCATGTATTCTTTGAGCCAACGCTTTTTCTCTCCCTGCTTTTGGAATTAATATGTGGCCTCGATCAGACTTGTCCCGTGCTGGGTAGACGGCGATTATAAATTCACCTCCATTTCCATCGTATGGCATGTTTTTGACAGTTCCGCCTACCGGAAGTGTGATACCGCTATATTTTATAGTTAACGTCGAATGGTCGAGAATTCCGTATTCAAGAAATTTTTCATACGTCTTTTCTGAAAGAATGAAACACTCATTTCTGTCAATGTCATTGTTGTTCCATTTCACATCAACTCCCAAAGTGGAAAGCATTGTAGTATCCAAGGTAGCATAGAACTGGTAATAAATGTTGCGTTCAAGCTTCTCAAACAATTCCGGGTCCTCTTCCAGCTCTTTAAGCGCTGTGAAAAATTGATCATACATAATCATATTTTCAATTTCCGGCAGTTTACTGATTTCATCAAAAAGACGATTCGGGTCGGAAGCCAAGTATGGTTCAAAATATAGATATTTCGAATATTCAGCGTCTTTTTCCGGGACATTGTTTGCTTTTAGAATGTTCTCAGTTCCATTGTAAAGAATAAGGGCACTGCATACAAAGACTAAACAAATCACTATCTGTATGCACAGCATTGTGTCTCGAAAAAGATGTGTGTGACTTTTACGCATTATGGAGACAATTCCATTTTTTTTTATTGATATTGGGATTAATGAGATCTACACTAATAGGCTGCAC
>JAIDUH010000145.1 GCA_029060285.1 Muribaculaceae bacterium
TCGAGTCGGTCAGTGTAAAGCCTATTGTGGAGGAAATAGGAGGTATGATCGAGTTGAAGGCGGATAAACCTGTGGACATAGAAATCGAAATACCCGACAGTCTGACTGTCCATGCTGATTCGCTGCATTTCGGCAATATGATTTCAAATCTATTGGACAACGCGGTAAAATATTCAAGAGAAACAGTTTCGATAAAGGTTAAGGCCGACGCTGATTGCATAATTGTCTCTGATAACGGGATCGGGATTTCAAAGGAGGATCTTCCTTATATTTTCGATAAGTTTTATCGGGTCTCTTCAGGCGACCGTTATGAAGTGGGAGGATACGGACTTGGACTTTACTACGTCAGTCAGATAGCTACGCTGCATGGATGGAGTGTGGAGGCTGAAAGCAATCCGGGAGTGGGTACAGAATTTAAAATCAATATGAGTGAAAATGAAAAAAGATAAGGTTTTATTGGTAGAGGATGATTCCACCTTGTCGTTTATAATAGAGGATGCCCTCATGCGTGAAGGGTTTGATGTGGTCTGTGCTTCGAATGGAGAGGATGGTCTGAAAAAATTCAAGGAATCTAATCCGGCTATTGTGGTAGCTGACGTAATGATGCCTAAGATGTCAGGCTTTGAGATGGTTCAGCTCATAAGATTGGTTGCTCCCGCTGTGCCTGTTCTGTTCCTGACCGCACGCACTGCCATTGATGATGTAGTGAAAGGTTTTGAAATAGGTGCAAACGATTATATACGCAAACCTTTTCAAATCATCGAACTGATAGTCAGAATAAAGGCATTATTGAGCAGAAATCGCCATGGTACAATCGAGAATTCCAGACTTACAGTAGAGGATTGCTCACTTGATTTTGCAACGCAAGAGTTCATGGTTGGAAAAGACAGGATTGAACTGACGCATATAGAAGCGGTGATACTTGACGAACTGCTCCATCATCCCAATGAAGTAGTGGAGGCTAAAACGTTAATGTATCGTATCTGGCAAAACGATGACTACAATAATCTTAATCGTCTCCATGGCTTCATCTACAAAATAAGGAAATACCTCTCTAACTCCACTGCCATCGACCTCCTTAATATACGAGGCATCGGCTACAAGCTTTCTATTAAATCTTGATCCTCCGGCTGGCGCGTATCAGACCGAGATCTTAAGCTCTTGCTAAAAATGTTTTGATATTTTCATGGAAAACATTAATTTTGCAAGAAAATCAAGAATAATATATGAAAATAAAAGTGAGTATAATCGGTGCCGGCAATATGGGTGGTGCTGTGGCAAGAGGACTGGCAGAGCCCTCTGATAAGTACGAAGTATGGGTATCTAATCCTTCTGTCGGGAAACTTAATGCTCTCAAAGCAGATTTTCCTCATATCATAACCACTCAATCCAATTATGAGTGTGCGCATGAAGCCGATGTGATTATTCTTGGAGTAAAGCCCTGGAAAGTTAAGGAAGTGATAGATGAGCTTCATACAATATGGTCTGAGGACTCTCATCAGGAGCCTGTCTTGGTGTCTATGGCTGCCGGGATAGATATAGCCGCTTTGCGTGCTATGACAGGGGAGGGTATCGCGATATATAAGGCTATACCTAACACGGCGGTTAGTCTTAAGTGTGGAGTTACTTTTGTCAGCAGAGAGAAATCAAACGAGGTGAATGACCGAATAGTGTCTGATATTTTTTCAACCCTTGGACTCACTGAGATAGTCGAGGAGCGAATGCTCGATGCCGGAATGGCAGTCGCTTCATGCGGCATGGCTTTCATGATGAGGATGCTCAGGGCAATGACAGAAGGGGGTGTTGAACTTGGCTTGTATGCGTCAACAGCACTTCGGGCTGCCGCAGCAACAATGCGCGGTGCAGCTGAGCTTATAGAGAATAATGGTCTGCATCCTGAGCAGGAGGTTGACAAGGTAACGACCCCTGGAGGCCTAACTATCCGAGGATTGAATGCAATGGAAGAAGCCGGATTTACCGGAGCAGTTGTGAAGGGACTTCGAGCCTGTGTCAAGTGAATATATGAGTGCGCCTCTTGACCTATTTTTTTGAATACGGATACGAAATGTATCGTTCATAATAAGCCATGATAAGTGATGATATAGGCAGTGCAATTATCATGCCAATGACTCCTAAAAGGCTTCCCCATACCGAAAGCGATAAAAGAATAAGGGCTGCATTCATTCCCATTTCTTTTCCCATTATGTGAGGGGTCAGTATATAGTCGCATATGCTTTGGCTTATTACATATACCAGGAGAGAACGCCCAAATAGACTGATAAATGTCACATCGCCGCTTAAAGAGTAGATTGCGCATATGATAGAGACCGGTATCAACGTCACATATTGGAAATATGGTATCATATATAGAATTCCTACAAGTAAGCCCATAGGAATTGCAAGTGGCAACCCGATAATTGAAAACCCTATGCAATAAAATATGGCAGCACAAATGGCAACCAGGCCTTGACCACGAAAATAATGATCCATGCTGGTTTGAACATCTCTGACTACAACCAACGCCTTATCCCTATACTTATGAGGAATGAGAAGTTTAAATCCTTTCACAATCTGTGGATAATCAATCAGAATGAAAAGAACATATATCAAGGTCAATGCCCATGCGAGCACGTCAAGAATTACACTGATAGATTCATTGAGCAGGGAAGTCCCTTTACTTATTATCGATCCAAGATGCAATTCGCTCAGTTGCTCCTTGATGTCGGAGGGGTGAACATTACTTTCGACCCAGCTGATCAAATGCATATATTCCTTAGGCATAGGACGCTTCCCGGAAGTCACTTCATGAATAATGCCACTGAGCACATCGAGTTCTTTGATCACGTGAGGCATGAACAAATAAATAATACCGGCGGTTACCGCCAATACCTCAAGCACTGTCATTATGGACGAAACGGATCTTCCTTTTTCGCGAATAAGCTTTCTATTAAGGTCAACTAATGGCTGCAAAATATAAGCAATAAAACACGCTACAAAGAAGGGTAGGAGTACATCACTTAGATAATCAATCAGAATCACGAGAACGGCTGATATGGCAAGGCCAATCAAAAGTTTCATGATTCTGTCGATGTTCCAAAAATGTTGGGTATTTTGGTCAGTCATACGATTTGCTGTTTTTTTTACTTATTTCATTCGTTTAAGGATATTATAGCTTGGAAGCACACCAAGTTCTCCAGCACGTGAGAGATCTGCAAAAGCTTCATTCTTTTTGCCTGCAGATAAAAAGCAAAGGCCTCTGTTGTAGAAGGCAGCTCCAAATTCCGGATCTATTTCAAGGGCTTTTGTAAAGCATTCCGCAGCTTGTGAATAGTCTCGTTGAGTATAAAGAATGTATCCCTTGTTAAACCAAGCATGAACCAGCCTTGGGTCAAGCTGAACTGCTGCATCAAAGTCAGCAGCCGCCATTGCTATGGCTTGCATTGCCAATCTCTGATCCTCAAAAGAGCGGGCATCTTCATAGCGGGCCACTCCTCTTGCAATGTAAGCAATCGTGAAGTCTTTATTAGCATTTATGATTGCATCGAAATCATCGATGGCTGATTTGAAATTTTTCACCATTGAATATGCCACTCCTCGCGCAAGCAAATCAGCGGGACGCACTTTGTTTCCACTGTTCGAAATGACCGATGTATAACTATCGATCATCTTGAAAATGTTGTCATAGTCAGCATCTGCAAGGCCAGATTGCAACGGTGAAAGGTAGAGAGGACGAGTGATGTAATGTCCTCTGTTGAAATCGTCAAGAGATCGGAAATAATTTGTTACGCCACCCAATGATTTGGATGGAGGATTGAAAGAAATGAAATAAAGTGGTTCAGGCTCTGCCATCACATTTCGATCCTGCACTCTTCCCTTGATCCTTTCATTATATGAAAGTTGGGTCTCAGGTAATTCATGCATCGTGACAAGCTGATTAAATCTATTCATTATTTCATTTTCATCTTCATCTTCACCATCAGGGTTCCGATTTGCATTGTGAGGTGTTCCGGCAGCTATCGTAGGACGGTCAAGTGGATTAGATTCCGGATTTGCAACATACTTCCTCACGAGGCTTTCTGCATAGTTGACGTTAGCACCAACGGCCTTAAGATTTCCCAGATTTCTCTCTGCTTCAGCAATTGCATAGTATACCGGATAGAAATTGGGATACCTTTTTGCAATACTCTTGAAGTCTGTTAGAGCTTCTTTATATTCCCCGGTCTCCAGCTCTACAAGTCCTCGATTGTAGAGTGCATGGAAATTCTGGGGATTTATTTCAAGGACAGTAGAGAAGTCTTTTTTCGCATTTATGAGATCCTTAACTTCAAAACGAAGAAGAGCCCTATTGAAAAGAGCAGCCATATTCATAGGATCAAGTTGTAAGGCAAAATTATAATCTGTCATCGCCCCAAGATAATTGTCGGTGTTGTATCTGATGTAAGCCCTGTTGATATAAAATCCGGGTTCTTCGGGATACAACCTGACAGCTTCATCCATATCAGAAAGAGCTACATCCCAATTTCCTCTACTGCTTTCTATGTCAGCACGGATAAGATATGGGTTTATCATTGCTTTATTAAGCTTGATAGCCCTATCTACGTCTTCAAGAGCTGCTACAGTGTCTTTCCGCTGTAAATTTAGAGATGCTCTGGCTGAATACCCCTCTTCAAATCTGGGATACAGTCGAAGAAGATCATTCATTGTCTGAAGCGCTTCATCATTTTTCTTTAGAGTAGTCTCGGCGACAGCTTTGTAGAAAAGAAAATATTTGTCGGTGGGGTCATGTTTTAGACCTTCATTATAATCTTCAATCGCAAGAGAATCAAGTCCCAGATGCTGCCTCGCAAATCCACGGAGCTTATACGCCTCAGTCTTGAATTTGTTACGCTTTATGGCCTCTGTGCAGTCTATTTCAGCTCCTTTATAGTCATCGAGGTTCATTTTAGCAAGACCTCGAAGAAAATATGGGTCGGCAAGATATGGCTTTGCTTTAATGGCTTGATTAAAGTATTGTATGGCAAGCATATAATCATCCATGGAAAGGACATTCCTTCCGATAGTTATCACCTGCTCTGCATTTATCTGTGCATTCACGTTGATCGGGAATGCGAGTCCTATTGCGAGTAATAAATATGTGCTGAAACGTTTCATGTGACAAAGTTACTAAGTTTTTTCCGATTTTGCAAACCTGAAAGCTATTGAGAATGTTGTTAAAATATGATAAAGTTCAAAACAAAACATCGTAAACCTTAAGTTGAGCTTGAAAGAAAGCTTACAAAACTTAAATTAAAATATTATGGACAAACAGACAATAGTGATAATCGGCGGAGGATTTGCAGGAATGAATCTTGCCAAGCGCCTCGATAGAAATAAGTTTGCGGTTAAGGTTGTCGACCGTAACAATTATCATTCATTTCCCCCGCTATTCTATCAGATAGCATCTTCAGCACTTGATGTCCCGAGCATATCTTTCCCTTTCAGAAGAGAATTCAAGAAAACAAAAGGGGGTGTGTCTTATCATATGGGGCATGTAAAAAATATAGATATAAATTCCAAGACTGTCTCTACAAGTTACGAGACACTGAAATATGACAAACTCGTGATTGCAGCGGGATCCACCAACAATTATTTCGGGATGAACAATCTTGAGGAGAGCGTATTTGGCATCAAAACTTCCGGAGAAGCAAGCCATACTCGCGATGAAATCCTTGACCGTCTTGAAAGAGGCTGTATCGAGAAGGATTCAGAGCGAAGGAAACAGTTGCTGAGTTTTCTTGTGATAGGGGGCGGACCGGCAGGTGTGGAAATTGCAGGAGCTCTTGGCGAAATGAAACGAGATGTGCTTCCGAGAGAATATCCGGAACTTGATCCGGATGATATGACGATCACGCTTGTAGAGGGTGCCGACAGATTGTTGTCTGCGTTTGATCCGAAACTTAGCCAGAAGGCTTATGTCTATCTTAGCCAGCTTATGGTAGATATAAGGCTCAATACTGTCATGAAGGGATATGAAAATAAGATGGTGGCTTTTGCTGACGGTCATGAAGAATATTGGGAGACCCTTATTTGGACTGCAGGAGTAAAAGGAGAACCTATGCCAGGTATTCCACAAGAGATGACAGGCCGCGGAGGCCGTATTATTGTTGATGAATTTAATCAAGTGAAAGGGGCTGAAGGAGTATTCGCAATCGGGGACATAGCTCTTATGCAGACCGCTGAATATCCTAATGGTCATCCTCAGGTGGCTCAACCTGCCATACAGCAAGCTAAGAACCTTGCATCAAATCTCAACAAAGGGGATATGGTGAAAGCTTTTAAATATAAAGATAAGGGCACAATGGCTACCATTGGAAGAAACAAGGCGATAGCTCAAATTGGAAAAATGACATTTGCAGGTAGATTCGCATGGTGGCTTTGGATGGCCATTCACTTGATAAGTATTCTTGGCGTAAGGACTAAAGCAACAGTTCTTTTGAATTGGATCTGGAACTATTGCACTTACTCGACATCTTTGCGCTTGTTAATGCGTCCGGTGAAGTTCCCTCTTAGAAAGCATTGGGGTGATTAACTAATAATTGGTTTTATTGAAATTTTTTTATTAATTTTGCAAAACATGCATATTCTTGTAATTTACACTTCAGAGAATCTGCTTAAATCATAAAAAATCATGAATAATAAAAAAAATACATTAATGGTTGCGGCTTTAGGGTTAGCTTTAGCTTTTAGCGCAGCGGGTTGCTCGATTTTTAAACCGTCATCAAGCCAAGAAGGCAGTGGGAAAGGACTTCAAGGATGGATCGAGACAGAAAAAAATGATGCAGAAAGAGATGCCAAAACTGTAGCGGGAGAGGCTTCTAAAGAAGCTAAGTCCACTAAAAAGAAAGCTGATAAAGTTATGGAAAAAGTCAATGAAAAACTGCATCAGATTGCAGATGCCGAGAATGCCGGTCCTCTTACCGGCGATTGGGCTATAGAAAATGTTTTGGGCAAGAAAGCTGTCGGAGAAACTGCTCCTTTTATTAAGTTTGTACCTGCGGAAAACCGAATCTACGGCAATAACGGATGCAACATCATAAATGGAATCTATAGATCAAGCTATGCTGACAAGACCATTTCTTTCAGTAATCTTGCTACTACCATGATGCTTTGCGCTGAAAGCAATATTACGGATGTTGAAATAGGCGAGGCTTTAGGACTGACAGTGAGATATACAGTAGAAAATGGAAACAACTCTGAAAGTATCCTTAAGTTTTTTGATGCCGGCGGCAAAGAAGTGATGGAATTAATGCATCGTGATTTCCATTTCCTTGATGGGACATGGTCAGTCATTGAAATAGATGGAGAGAAAGTCAATATAGAGGAAATGAAAGTTGCACTTGATGTCGATGAAAAGAGAATGCATGGAAATACAGGGTGCAATATAATAAATGGAGAATTGGAGACGGATATGGATGCTGCTAATTCCATTTCATTCTCAAAAATCGGCATGACCCGTATGGCTTGTCCTAACTCAGGATGGGAAACTCGGATGACAATGGCTCTTGAAGAAGCCGTGACTGCCCGGAAAGTAAGTAATGATGAGATTGAATTTTTAGGCAGCAATGGAAAACAGGTAATGCTACTCAAAAAAACATCTCCAATTGAAGATTAAGAATGGAAGTAAGAATTGACAAATGGCTTTGGGCCATGAGGGTATTCAAGACTCGCACCATAGCTACAGAAGCATGTAAAAAGGGTCGGGTAATGATGGGGGGAGTTCCGGTTAAACCCTCACGTGCCATTAAAGAAGGCGACATAATTGAAGTTCGCAAACCACCCATTACTTATACATTTAGAGTTAAGGCAACTACCCAAAATCGTCTCGGAGCAAAGCTTGTGCCTGATTATCTTGAGAACATCACTCCCAAAAGTCAATATGATCTTTTGGAAATGACAAAAATATCAGGGTTTGTCGACCGAAGAAAAGGCATGGGGCGTCCTACAAAACGAGATAGCCGAGAAATGTCAAGATTCAAAGAAGATTCATATGCCGACACATATTTCCTCGACTGGGAAGATGATGACGATGATTTTGACTCTGAAGACTGAATATCCTCAATCTGAAAATGATTAATTGGGAAATACCGCGCTTCACAGAAATTGGCGCGGTATTTGCTATATTGAAATGTTATGAGTAAACGACAAATTGAAATAAAAGGAGCGAGGGTCAATAATCTTAAAAATATTGATCTAAATCTTCCCATCGGTGAATTTATTGTCATGACCGGAGTAAGTGGAAGTGGCAAGTCTTCTCTTGCCTTTGACACTCTATATGCCGAAGGGCAACGCCGTTATGTGGAAAGTCTTTCTGCATATGCCCGCCAGTTTCTTGGAAGAATGGCTAAACCTGAATGCGACTACATAAAAGGTCTTCCTCCGGCAATAGCCATAGAACAAAAAGTTAATACCCGCAATCCAAGAAGCACAGTAGGAACTTCCACGGAGATCTATGACTATATGCGTATGCTTTTTGCACGCGCAGGACACACATTCTCTCCCATCACGGGAGAGGAAGTGAAGCGTGAGTCCATTGAGGAGATTGTTCGCCAGATACTGTCCCTTCCTGAAGGGACCAGGCTCGCCGTGTTGATACCTATCAGAGTTCCTGAAGGAAGAAATATCATCACTCAACTTGAAATATATCTGAAAGAGGGGTATTCTCGACTTGAAAAAGACGGTCAGTTTGAAGATATAGCAGATTTTTCAGAAAAGATAAAAAATGGATTGATAAGTGAAGATGAAGCTTTAAGCTTCCATTTGCTGATTGATCGTCTGGCTGTAAGTGGAGATAAGGATGAAGTTTCTCGTCTGACAGACTCTCTGGAAACAGCATATTTTGAAGGTCATGATAAATGTATCGTAAAGATATGGGAAAAGGATGGAGTACGCGAACGAGAATTTTCACGTCAGTTTTCTGCCGACGGGATAGAATTCCGTGAGCCTTCTGACTTAATGTTCAACTTCAACAATCCATATGGCGCATGCCCTACATGCGAAGGTTTTGGTAAGGTCCTTGGTGTCAGCGAAGACCTTGTGATTCCTGATAAGACATTGTCGGTCTATCAGGATGCAGTTGTATGCTTCCGTGGGGAGAAAATGAGCGAATGGAAAAATTGGCTCATCAAACTGGCTCCTTCCATAGGCTTTCCCATACATAAACCATATTTGGAACTATCGCAAGATGAAAAGGATATCCTATGGCATGGAAGAGGCAAATGGGAAGGAATTGACGGTTTTTTCAGATGGGTAGATGAAAACCAGTATAAGATTCAGTATCGAGTCATGAAAGCCCGTTACCGTGGACGCACGACATGTCCTGACTGCCATGGAACTCGACTTCGTAAAGATGCTGAATATGTTAAAGTGGGTGGAAAGAGCATTACAGAATTGGTAAGAATGCCCATTTCTGACCTTCAAGTTTTCTTTGATGAGCTAAGGTTGAATGATACCGACTACGCCATTGCGAAACGTCTGCTGACAGAAATAAGAAGTCGTCTTGACTTTATGAATAAGGTTGGTCTCGGTTATCTTACTCTCGACCGTCTGTCTTCATCCCTTTCAGGTGGCGAAAGCCAACGAATCAATCTTGCCACTTCACTTGGAAGTTCTCTTGTGGGATCACTTTATATTCTTGATGAACCTTCAATTGGTCTTCATTCGAGGGATACAGAAAAACTTGTAGATGTATTGCGAAATCTTCAGAAAATTGGTAACACTGTTGTTGTTGTCGAACATGATGAAGACATAATGCTTGCAGCTGACGAAATCATTGATATCGGTAAAAATGCCGGTCTTAACGGAGGCAACATTGTCTATCAAGGTAAGCTTCAAAAGACTCTTACAGATGGTTATGCAGGTGATTCTTATACGATAGACTATCTTACCGGAAAGAAAAGTATCCCTGTGCCTAAATTTAGAAGACCCTGGAAAAAGTATTTGGAAGTTGTCGGAGCGCGAGAAAACAACCTCAAGGGTATAGACGTAAAATTTCCGCTAGGAGTGATGACAGTAGTGACAGGTGTCAGTGGAAGCGGAAAATCTACCTTAGTAAGAGAAATTCTTTACAAAGCTATGGTCAGGCTGCTCGGTGACCCATGTGACTCACCAGGTGCACATAAGAAAATTGGAGGAGATATAAAAGACGTTGGTGCCATTGAATTTGTGGATCAAAATCCAATTGGTACATCTTCTCGTTCGAACCCTGCTACTTATCTTAAGGCTTTTGATGAAATAAGAAAATTATTTGCCGAGCAGCCGCTTGCCAAGCAGATGGGATTTACTCCGGGATTTTTTTCCTTCAATTCAGAAGGTGGAAGATGCGAAGAGTGCAAAGGGGAGGGCACTATAACTATCCCGATGCAATTCATGGCAGATATTACAGTGGAATGTGAGGAATGTCACGGAAAACGATTCAAACAAGATGTTCTTGATGTGGAATACAGAGGAAAGAATATCTATGATTTCCTTGAAATGACTGTTGACGAGTGCATAGAATTCCTTAAGGAAGATTCGAAAGATAGTCAGGTGAAAAAAATCATCAAGAAACTCATGCCTCTTAAAGAAGTAGGGCTTGGATATGTAAAGCTTGGTCAAAGCAGTTCTTCTCTATCCGGGGGAGAAAGCCAACGAGTGAAACTGGCTTATTTCATATCTCAAGAGAAGCAACCACGCACAATGTTTATCTTCGATGAACCGACTACGGGACTTCATTTTCATGATATCTCGACACTTCTGAAATCTCTCAACCGTCTGATTGATGCTGGGCATACAGTTGTCATTATCGAACATAACATGGATGTTATCAAAAGTGCCGACTGGATTATCGACATTGGCCCGGAAGGAGGAGAAGCTGGAGGAAATCTTGTGATTGCCGATACTCCTGAAGATGTGGCTGCTTGTAAAGAATCGTATACTGGTAAATATCTAAAGTCAAAACTTGAGAAAAATGAAAAATAAAGTCTTAGTTATCATGCTGGCTTTTTTGTGCTTTTGTGTTTGTGCGTGTAAGGAGGAGAAAAAAAGCAAAGACCGTACTGATGCAGATGATATGTTTGCACGCATATGCAAGTTGACTAAAGAGTATACTGAGAAACTGGAGGATATTCCTGATAGTTCTTTATGGGATGCTACATGTGCGGAATTTGAAGAAAGGCTTGAAAAAATTAGCTTTAGTTATCCTCCGGACACAGACTTACTCTTGACAGAAGGCCAGAATGATACAATACATACATTGTTGGTAGAGTATGCAAAAATGAGAGACGACAGGATACACGAAATCTTACATCCACATGTTGAAGTAGATTCTGTTACAGGTGCTGATAGTAACGTAGTGGTCACTGTCCCTGAAATTAGTAATCCAAAGGAGAGTGAAGTTATCCTAACAAGTGCATCTCGCAATCCCGGCAATTAAACTCAAGTGTGAATTTATCCTTACCGGAATTTAAGTAAAGGGGTTCGGAGTATCTTTCGAGTCCCTTCTCTTTTTTACAAAGTCCCAACTCTCTCAAGATGCAATGACGCGTTGTCATTAACCTTCGAGGGGTATTGCCTGATACATTTCTTGCCGTTTCCAGCGCCCGTTCGATCTTTTCAACTCCATGATCGCGATAAAATTTTTCAGCCAAGCTGTTTGCAACATTATCACGATAATCAAGCGCGCGGGTCATGTATAGTGCAGAAGCGTCTTCTTTATTTCGATATTGGTAAGGATAGGTGATCAGATTTGCTGTGTCTAAAGCAGCTACAGCCCGACGTCTCATTTCCGTAAGGTCTGCAGCAGGAATAAATACAGATGTTTTTAACAGAGATTTGAATTTTTGAAGTCTATATGGGGTATTGCCAAGTTTTGCAAAAATAGGAGAGTAGTCTGGCTCTTTACGTGCTACATCCTTTGTGCATTCAAGAGGAATCATTATTTTGCAACCTCTTTCATCTTCAGCAGAGAGACTTGATTCGTCAAGTGTGAATGAGACTCCAATCTTTCTTGTTGCCGTATCGTGTTGTAGATCTTTGTTCCATACTCTGTCGAATGTGCGGTGTATTTCGGCTCCTTTCGGGATGTTGACCGGTTTTGATGTGATTATGCTTTTCCCTTTCACTCCGTTCACCATTGCTCCGCAATATTGTCCTTTGCCATCAAAAAAACTGATTCCGTCACCATTGTTTAAAGTGCTTACATCTTTAATTGTCTCACCCAATGATTTGGGAGTGTCTGGAGAAATTATGCCAACGGGTCTTCTGGATTCAATGAAATAATGTGAGAAACCTCTATTGAATGATTTTGAAAGTTTTGGTGAAAATGTGATTTCAGACATTCCGAAACTGCTTCTTCTGAAGCGTTCAGGATTATCCGATATAATGTTATCGAGAGCAGCCCGGTAAGCCGCTACCGTATTCTTTACATAGGAAGCTTCTTTAAGTCTTCCTTCAATCTTGAAACTTGAAATCCCAGATTCAACTAAGTTAGGAAGAATATCAATGGTATTTAGATCCCGAAGAGAAAGAAGATGTTTGTTTTTTGCGATGACATTGCCTTTAGAATCTGTAAGGGAAAATGGGAGACGGCAAATTTGTGCACATTCTCCTCTATTTGCACTTCTTCCACAAGAAGCAAAGCTTGCATGGCAACGTCCGGAATAGCTAACACATAAGGCCCCATGTATGAATGATTCTAACGGCACACTTACGACCTCCGACATCTTCTTGATTTCATCTAACGTTAATTCACGAGGCAAAACAAGTTGGCTGAACCCTACATTCTGAAGAAACAGCGCCTTTTCCGGAGTCCTGATATCACATTGAGTACTTGCATGCAACTGTATGGGAGGAATATCCATACGCAAGATCGACATATCCTGAACAATTATAGCATCAACACCGGCTCGATAAAGGTCACTGATAAGACGTTCTACATGTCTGAGTTCCTTCTCATAGACAATAGTGTTTACCGTGACATAAACTTTTACCCTAAAAATATGGGCATAGTCTACAACACGTTTAATATCATCAATGGAATTAGCAGCATTTCTTCTTGCTCCATGGCTTGAAGCTCCTATGTAGACTGCATCTGCCCCATGGAGTATGGCCTCTTTGGCAATTTCCGGATTTCCTGCAGGGGCTAAAAGTTCAAGTTGCCTCATATCTTTGCTTGAACAAACTTATTTTTTCATCATTCTGTCGAGAATTCTCTTGTCTTCTCGCTCTTTTATAGCCTGACGTTTATCATATTGTTTCTTTCCTCGTGCAACACCCACGACAAGTTTAGCATATCCTCTTTCGGATATAAATATCCTGAGCGGTATCAATGTATATCCGGGATCTGCTATTGCCTTCTCTATCTTTGCAATCTCCTTCTTCAACAGAAGAAGCTTACGGTCACGCCTGGCAATATGATTATTGTATGATCCATAAAAATACTCTGATATATTCATACCCTTCACCCACACTTCACCATGGTCGATGATGCAATAAGCATCAGTCAAGGAAGCCTTACCGGATCGTATTGACTTGATTTCTGTCCCGGTCAATACCATTCCGGCGGTATAAGTGTCGCCAATTTCGTAATCAAAAGATGCTCGTCTGTTTTTGATATTTATATGTTTTGCATCCATAACAGTTAATGAAGTTGTTTGTCAATCGTTTATAGTTAATCCAAGAATATCTTTTCGCTGAGCCACAAAAATAAATATGGCATCACGATTACTGTCAAAACAATAATTGCCGTACAACGGTTGACACTTTTTTCCGGAAGTCTAAGAAATCGTATTCCCCTTGTGATTATGAAAGCGGTCCAAATAGGGAGAAAAACTGTCAATGGCTCAAGTATCGGCATAAGCTCCCCGGGGATCCAAAATAAGGCAAGGCTTGACAGTGAATACTGGACTAAAAGTTTAAAAAAAGAAGTTTCAGTCTTTGACTTAGCATTCATTGGAAAAATCCATCTACATAAGACTTGCACTGCAAAATAACTGAAGAAAAAGGATACGAAGACAGATGTAGCATTGATGAGTGTGATAGACAGATTAAATTCCGGAAGGTAAAACCAATCAGCAAAACGGCAAACCGATGCCATGGCTATAAGAGGATAGAAGCATCCGGCTGCTGTCTGTTCAGGCTTAAACCGAGCTCGCCTTAAATCTTTCCACCCGGCAGTTCCTGTCATAAGAATGGAGAAAAGCAAAAGAAAAGGACTATATCGTTTAATATGCTCCTTTCTCTCTGGCCTCTTACTTGATTCCGGCTCAATATTGAGATTTATGTCGTCAGAAATTGAATCGCTCATTTAGTTGTCTTTAAATTACTGTGCAAAGGTAATAAAAAATCATTAAAAAAGCAAAAGTCAATCATAGAATCCAATTGTTGAATTATGGATGAATTTTTTTATTTGCAATTTTCGGGAAAAATATGTAATTTTGCAGTTTAAAAGAAAACAATAAGAAAAACATATGCCTACTTCAAAGGAAATAAGGGAATCTTTCAAAAGATTTTTTGAAAGCAAAGGACACCATATAGTGCCCTCTGCCCCTATGGTCATCAAGGATGACCCTACACTTATGTTCACTAATGCCGGTATGAATCAATTTAAGGATATCATCCTTGGCAATCGCCCGGCGAAATACACTCGCGTTGCTGACTCTCAGAAATGCCTTCGTGTAAGTGGTAAGCACAATGACCTTGAAGAGGTCGGCCACGATACATACCATCATACGATGTTTGAGATGCTTGGCAACTGGTCGTTTGGTGATTACTTCAAAAAAGAAGCTATTGATTGGGCGTGGGAATATCTTGTAGATGTTCTCAAATTGGATCCGGAGCGCTTGTACGCGACCGTATTTGAAGGATATGCTCCTGAAGGCCTTGAGCGCGACAATGAGGCTGCCGGATATTGGGAAGCCCATCTGCCGAAAAGCCATATCATCAACGGAAACCGTCATGATAATTTCTGGGAAATGGGTGACACAGGTCCGTGCGGTCCTTGTTCAGAGATTCATATCGACCTCCGTAGCGATGAGGAAAGGGCTGAAGTTGACGGTGCTTCACTCGTGAATAAAGACAATCCTCAGGTGATCGAGATCTGGAACCTCGTTTTCATGCAGTATGAGCGTAAGGCTGACGGACATCTTGAACCACTCCCCGCTAAGGTTATCGATACAGGTATGGGCTTCGAGCGTCTTTGTATGGCACTCCAGGGCAAGAAGTCAAACTATGACACTGATGTCTTCACTCCCTATATCGCCAAGATAAGCGAAATATCCGGAAAGGAATATGGCAAAGACAAGATGGTCGACGTGGCAATGCGTGTTTGCTCCGACCACTGCCGCACTATTGCGTTTTCAATAGCTGATTCGCAGCTTCCGAGCAATGCAAAGGCAGGATATGTAATTCGCCGAATTCTCCGTCGTGCGGTTCGCTACGCATATACTTTCCTTGACCAGAAGAATCCGTTCATCTATCAGCTCGTAGACGTGATGGTAGATCAGATGGGAGAGGCTTATCCTGAACTTGTAGCTCAAAAAGACCTCATCAAAAAAGTGATCAAGGAAGAGGAAGAATCATTCCTGCGCACTCT
>JAIDUH010000146.1 GCA_029060285.1 Muribaculaceae bacterium
CTCCCACCCTCCTCCCATTCTCCCTTAGATACTGCGTGAGCGCGAAAGCGCGAAAAGATTGTGTGAGCGCGGAAGCGCGAAAAGATTGCATGAGCGCGCAAGCGCGAATTTGTGTGAGAGCAAGAGCATGAGCGCGGAAGCGCGAAATTGTGTGAGAGCAAGATTGTGTGAGCGCGGAAGCGCGAATTTGTGTGAGAGCAAGATTGCATGAGCGCGGAAGCGCGAATAAAATTTAATCTTTCTTAACTCCTAAAGCATAAACTTTTACCCCCACTCCATCGTTTCATTCACATCCAAGGATTCCTCAAGACTCCTTCAGAAAAAAACACAATCTTTATTCACCTTAACACACACTACTATGAAAACACTAAACGACAACTCATCCTCCGGCAATCCTTTGCCAACGGACCTTGGCGACCGCGCAGTGAAAGGCGTAGCATGGCTTGGAGCAATCATCGGCGTATTCGCACTCGCAATTCTTATTTGTGCAGCATTTCATCTGAGTCCGACTCCATCCCCGGCAAAACCTCAGCCTGTGAAGACGGCAATGCAAAAAACATTCATTTCCTCTCCGGGCTCGGCAAGCAACTCTTCTGCGGCAAATGTAAGCAACTCATTCTCTCAGCCGCAGTTCAGCACCCGTCCTGTAATTCTTAAGTCAATCACAGTCATAGGCCTTGAACCCTCCAACCCCGCAAATGCCACTGCTAAGATAGCTGCAGCTCCTGCAAAACTGGCTGCCAAGGCATCAGTAGCAAAGCCTCAGGCTAACCCTGCAGCATCAATGTCAAAGGCTGACATGGACCGCATTGAAAAGGAAGCTCTTGAAGTTATCCACGGCGATTACGGCAATAATCCCGGACGCGCACAGAAACTCGGTCCCGACTACGCTGCCGTACAAGCCCGTGTCAACCAACTCCTCCACAGCTAAGAAATTATCAACACATCACATAAATCCAAGGAGCACACACCCATGTGCTCCTTTTTTTCCCATCTTCACGGCCTTCCTATCCATACCCTCCGGCACATACTCCCAGTAAGGCTTCATCTTATCCCGAAGCTGACTCGCCCCACACAGTCTCTTCTCCAGCAAAGCAGTTGTCCCCTTTATAAGCTCCATCCAACGCAATACTCCACATCCCCCTGTCCTTCACCGAAAAGCCGGCAATGCTCACTTCTCCAAGCCGCCTCTGTCAACCCCTGCAAAGGCGCCACCATCAATTTAAACTCCTTTTCCATACCACAAAATTACCAAATTCCCACATAATAATCAAGCATATTCAAGAAAAATCAAGCTCCTTCATGCTAAATCATGATTCATCATGTTCAATCAAACTTCATCACCTAACAATAAAAGACACCGGACCATCAGCCCTCGCTGACAATCCGGCACCAAAATATTTTAATGATGACTTATTTACCGAGCCTTATTCAATATGATGTTGAATTCATCATTCTGTGGAAGCTTAGCCTTAAGAGAGAAATAATTTCCTTGCATCTCTACAGGCGCAGACTGAAGACCGGCAAGGACAGCATCCGGAACATTAGGAACATACATGAATACTACTAATCCCGCGTATTGGTTGAATGCGGCAACCAACACATCATTGCTGTTCTCTCCTGTTTGTTGCCAATATACAAAAGCCCCCACATAACTGTTATACCCGCCATTGACCATATACCCCATTGGAACCTGACTAAGTATAGTTAGAGCGGCATCAGCCGTCTGAACGATCTGAGGAGCATGGAGGTTATAGGCAGCCGCAAGGTTTCCCTCTTCTACGACAAATCCATTAATCTGCTCAAACGGCAGATCCATAGGCAAATTATAATCCGGTTTTGTAACAGATACGTTCGGGATATTTGAAAGTGCCTTATAGGCATCCTTAAGGCTCATAGCCGAAGCCCCCAGCGCAACGCTTACGAGGGCGATAAGAGTAAGAAGTGTCTTTTTCATAGCAACTAATATTTTTATGATTTCCAACATTAAAACACTCTCACCCAAGGAAAGTTCACCCCCACATATACCATGCTCTCTCATTGCCTGGAGGGCAATAATCTTGTTAACCCTGAGCTTTTGGCTCAGAGGAATGTCTCATCCTCTCCCATCGACCCCGGAGGATAGCACGTTTTTGCAATCTCACGCTTGCATATAACAAAGATTTTCAGTAAATTTGCATTATCATGGCAAAGGAAACACTTATTCAGCATAGAGCACCAGATTATCACATCGCTGTCCAAACAATAAAAGACGCAATCCTTCGCAGCCAATACCAGGCAGCGAAGCTAATCAACCGTGAAATGCTCTCACTATATTATGGGATTGGCAGATATGTTTCTGCTAATTCAAGGAAGGGATTTTGGGGTACAAATGCTATTGCGACTATCTCGGAACGATTACGCAAAGAGTTACCAGGGCTTAAAGGATTCTCGACAACAAGCATAAAGAAAATGCGTCAATTCTACGAACAATGGGAGCCGGTCATAAACAAATCGACCGCCGTGGCGGTCAATTTACCTTTGACAACCGATGAAATTGATATAGACACTCTGCTTTGCGTAGTACCGACCGCCACGGCGGTCGATTTCAACATAGAAGAATTCATGGAGATAAGCTTCTCTCATCATATTGAGATTCTGAATAAGGTTACAGATATTCCGACACGTAACAAATATATTCATATCGCACTTACCCAGAGATGGCCAGCCAAAAGGCTTCGAGAAGAAATCACGAAGAATGCCGTTGAACACTATGGCACTATGCCATCAAACTTTGGTGCAACAATCAATGATAGCCAGGATGCCATCAAGGCTCTGAATATGTTCAAAGACGAGTATCTGCTTGATTTTATCAATACTGAGGAAATAGGCATTCGAGACCTTGCCGACATAGATGAGCGAGTTGTAGAAAAAGAAATAATCCACAATATCAAGAAGTTCATAATGACTTTCGGACGCGATTTTGCTTTTGTTGGTAATCAATATCATCTTGAAGCTTTTTCGGAGGACTTCTTTCCTGACCTGCTGTTTTTCAATAGAGAATTGAATTGCCTTGTCGTAGTGGAACTGAAAACTGGAAATTTCAAACCCGGTTATCTTGCTCAACTTATGACTTATCTTCGTATTCTGGATGACAAAGTGAAAAAACCTCACGAAAATCCTTCTATCGGTATCGTGCTATGCAAAACCGCCAACAAGGACTTCGTAGAGTATGTGATACAGGATTATGCCAAGCCTATGGGCGTAGCCACTTATAGACTCAGTGAGGACATGCCTGAAAAATTACGGGAGGCTCTCCCCGATGTCGAAGAACTCCGTAAATTACTATAAAATAATTCAACTTTTATAATGAAAGAAGACGACGAGCCAACAATATCTATACAAGAAGCTGCCAGATGGCTCGTTGAGTTCCGTTGCGACAACTCTCCGGAAGCCTTTCATCTTCAGATCTCAGAATATCTAAAACAATAGCATCTAGTCAAAAGCCTTCGTCAGCTACCGCGACATTGACAAAGATATGAAGAAAGAACTTGTCAGCCTCCTCGACTGATGCTAATCCCTTAGAAATAATCAGACATAATGAAACCGATATTAGACCTCTCAAAAAACAATGATTATCGCAGTTGGGTTAAGGAACTCAAACAGCGATACCTCTCCGCCCGTCTGAAAGCCTCCATTGAAGCAAATCGTACATTACTGGAATATTACTGGAGCTTAGGCCGCGACATTGCAGATAAGCAATACGCCAACACCTATGGATCCGGATTCTACAAAACGCTGAGTCATGATTTGAGGTCGGAAATGCCTGAGGAGAAAGGATTTTCCGAAAGAAATCTCAGAAATATGTATGACTTTTATCGCACATATAATCCACTCATTGAGAATTTGCAGCAGGCTGCTGCAAATTCTTCCGAACCTAATCGTCGGCAGTGTGCTGACGATTTATTGAGGGAAATCTGTTCTATCCCGTGGGATCATCAATGCCGAATAGTATCCAAATGTAAGAATAATACTCAGAAGGCACTCTTCTTTGTCCGCAAAGTCATCGAAAATAGCTGGGGACGTGATATGCTGTTGAATTTTCTCAGTACCGATTTATATGAACGTCAAGCGAAAGCCATTACCAATTTCAGTAAGACCCTCCCGGCATTACAAAGCGACCTCGCCCAACAGACAACCAAAGACCCATACGTGTTCAATTTCCTAACCATGACGGAGGACTACAATGAAAGAGAACTGGAAGATGCTCTTGTCGCCAACGTGACAAAATTCCTTGTGGAGTTAGGCACCGGATTCGCCTACATGGGCAGACAGTATCGTATGCAAGTCGGCGAAAAGGAAATTTTCATCGACCTTCTGTTTTACAATACCCGCATCCATGCTTATTGCTGCATTGAGTTGAAGACCGGGTCATTTCAGGCATCATATCTCGGTCAGTTAGGTTTGTATGTTACAGCGGTCAACCATCAACTGAAGACGGAGCAAGACAATCCGACTATCGGACTTCTGATATGCAAGGACAAAGATAACATAGAGGCTCAATATTCATTGGAGGCATACAATCTTCCTCTTGGAATCTCCCAATACGAGCTTTCCAAACTTATTCCCAATGAAATAAAAAG
>JAIDUH010000147.1 GCA_029060285.1 Muribaculaceae bacterium
GCTAAGTCTATGAAAGATGGACAAACATCTATTGTAGGTAAACTGACAGAATATGATTTGAATTCAGTACTGGAAGCTTGTCGAAACTGTGATTTGTTTTCTCCAAAAGAAAAAAAGCAATTCTTTTACTGAATTGAAGTATTATTTCTACCAATGTAGTCTTCCTTTATCCTATAAACTCATAACCGGCAACTTTAGTGCGAAAAGTTGAATTGATATTAATCATAATCAATAAAGAATATACATATGTATATTTTTTACTATGTTTGAATGGATTTTCCGCAAATGATATAGATATTCAAATTTTTTTTGCTTAAATTTGCGGAATGAATCTTTTCAAAACTATTTATTATATTCAACATGGATAGCTATCGAAACCTTTTGATTGCGTTGTTGCTCATTGTCTCCAATTTCTTATCAAACGCGGAGAAGGTGCAGGTTGGTGATCTCTATTATGAAATCGATGATTATAGTCTGACTGCTAAAGTCACTCATAACTTTGATGAGGAAGGTTATAATTATGTAGGTCTGCCGGCGCATATTGATGTCCCGCAATCAATCCGAGTCGGAGAAACAGGATATACCGTAACAGCTATTGGATCCAGGGCTTTTGAAACGTGTGATGGGCTCACTTCAGTAAGTCTTCCCAATACCTTGACTTCTATTGGCAGCAGCGCGTTTGATTTTTGTGGCCTCACATCCATCGTCATTCCTGAGAGTGTAAAGACAATAGGTATGCACTCGTTTCGAGATTGTTTTTATCTATCGGAGATCTCGCTTCCGGAATCTCTTGAAAAGATTGGTGAGGGTGCCTTCTCATCTACTGCGGTTCATACGATAACCCTTCCTGAAGGTATGGTAGAGATTCCGGTAAATTTGTTAAGTCACACACCTTTGGAAAGCATTACGCTTCCGGCATCGGTCTCGGCAATTGGAGACTACGCCTTTTCTATGTGTGGTAATCTCAAAGAAATTCATAATATCAATAATATTGAATCAATCGGTAAGGAATCCTTTCGCGAGTGCAAGTCAATTGGATATCTGACTCTTACCGATATTAAGGAAATAGGGAATGCTGCTTTTAAGGATTGCGCTTCCCTCATTAAGGTCTGCTTTGGTGACAGTGAATTGACAATAGGGGAAGATGCATTTGCAGATTGTGGGTCTATTGTCAGCCTTGACTTTGGCAATGGTTTGGTCTCGATCGGAGACAACGCTTTTTCTGAATGTGAAGGATTGACCGAGTTGTGGATTCCTGCAAACGTCAAAAGAATAGGAAATTACGCATTTTACAATTGCATGGGTCTACGCAGTGTGACACTTGAAGATGGAGATGCATCGCTTCAGTTAGGGATATCGCCATTTGCAAACTGTCCGTTTATCTATCTCTATTTGGGACGTAATATCCAGGGCTTGAATGGATCTATTCTTACATCTGATATTTTCACGAGTGACAAACAGCTTGAAAAGTTAGTCATTGGAGATTCTGTGACTTCCATTCCCCGGAAACTCTTCAGTGGTTCTCAATCTCTTCGTGAAATATGGTTTGGAAAGAATGTCAAGGAAGTCTTTAGTGATGCTTTTGCCAATTGCGCGAATCTTACAAAAGTGGAATGTGGGTCAATAGACAGTTGGAGTAAGATCTGTTTTGATTATGCTGATTCCAATCCCTTGAGCAATGGGGCAAATCTTTATGTAGATAGCCGACTCATTACAAAAGTTTCTCTATCTTCGGAGGCTACAGCAATAGGAAGCAATGCATTTGCGGGATATGCACCATTGACGGAATTGGAGATTCCGGAAAGTGTAGTGAGTATAGGTGAGCAAGCATTCTTTGATTGCATGAATCTTGAAACTGTGACAGTGAGACCAGGGAAGAAGGCATACGGAGACGGGGCTTTCCTGAGCTGTCCGAATGTGAGGGAAATATATTGTTATGATCTGGAGGATTGGGTGAATTCAAGATTTGAGACCATGTATTCTAATCCAATTACAGCCGGTACAAAATTCTACCTTGACGGTGATCTTCTCACGACTTTTGAGCTTCCCGAAGGGCTGACTGAAATTGGAGCGAATTGTTTTAGCGAATATGGCTGCGTTACTGATGTTGTGATCCCTGAAAGCATATCCATAATAGGTGACTATGCATTCGCATATTGTAATAATCTGGAAGCAGTCTACATAGGTAGCCATGTCGGTTCGATTGGAAAAAAGGCCTTCAATTGCCCGAATATAAAGACTATCGTGTCCACAGCTGCGATACCCCCGGTTTTTTCAACTAAATCCACAACTGCCTCCTTCGCTGACTATACAGCAAAGGTGTATGTGCCAAGAGGTTGTTTGGAAGCATATAAATCGAATGAATTCTGGAAAAACTTTGCAGACATCGAGGAGAAGGATTTTTCCGGGGTAGAACTTGTGGATGATAAGGTTATAAGGCATTTCCAGATCGAAGGTAACATGCTTTATGCTTTCGATAAGCTTGAGATCTTTACACTTTCCGGATATAGGGTTGCCGTAATTCCGGCTGATACATGTTTTGCGCTAACAGACGGCACTTGCCATATCATTAGATGCAATGGCAAAAGCTACAAAATAATTGTGGGTAAGTAGGTCTGTCTTGAAATATTGAGAAGCAACAATAAATTATGAATCTACGTTATGGATTGCTGATTCCGTTGGTGATGATGATATCCTCTATCGTTTCCGGCTTCTTTGCATACTCCGATGCAAGGCAGGACATTGCTGACGATTTAAATGTGGCAATGGAGGCTTTGGTAAAAGAAAAGAGTGGATTGTGGACCCGTCAAGACACAATTGACGCTTTGCGCCACATGTATGAGGTGGATCATAAACCAATGATCTACCAGGCCTCCGATCTAAAATTCAGAAACTCCGGCCTGAAAGATGTGGCCTACTATTCTCTTGCACTGGTTGACAGGAAGACTGCGTCTTCAAAAATAAGAGGCAACAAAATTGCGTCTGACTCAATAATGCTTGTGCTAGCAGGATCGGTAGATGGTTTGGCGATACAGGTGCAGGGGTTTGCTGATTGCTCAATGGCTTCGGTATTTGCGGTATCTGATCAGACCGTGCCGGGAGTGCTGTTCTCACTTGCGATTTTTTCACTTGCCGGTATGTACATATGGAGAAGAAATGAAAACTGTCAGTTGGCGACGGAACCTGTTGTGACGGTTTCGACAGTCTCCACCCTTGACGGCATAAAACTCACCCCCATGCAGCGGCAGTTGGCACAGATGCTGCTTGATGCCCCTGATATGAAAGTTGACAAGGCTACATTGTGTACTGCTCTTTGGGGTAATAAAAGCAACGCCGAAGAGTCGCTCTACACTCTTGTCAGACGCACAAAGTCTGCTCTCGCGGAATCCGGTATCGAAATAATATGCAATAGAGGCGACTCCTATCAGTTGCGAGTAAATGGTTGATACACTGCATTGTCAATAATTATCAGATAAATGTCAGACAAATATCAGACATTTTTTGATGCCTGAACAAGCTTTTTTCACTTGCTTTGCAGAAAAAATCACAAAGCATGAAAAAGTTCTTATTTACTGTCTTTATCATTAATGCGTTGATGGCCTATCCGCAGCAGGATATCAAGCCTGATTCTATCTCTACCTCTCTCGGTGAAGTGGTGGTGACTGCCGATACACAGGTTGAAACAGCTAAGAAAGTTATTCTCCGTCCTACCAACCTGGAGAAGAAACACAGCACTAACGGCTATTCGTTGTTGGAAAATATGAATCTGCCGGGTTTCAATGTCAACGCTTCGGCAAAGTCCATATCGACTGCGTCCGGACGTGATGTGAGACTGCTGATCAATGGTGTTGAGGTGGATCCTGATGAACTCGCAACTCTTGCAGCATCCGATATCGTCCAAATTGACTGCCAACGTAATCCCGGTGGTCGTTATGTAGGCAGTGGTGCGGTTCTGAATTTCATCACCGTGCAATATGATTATGGCGGCAACGTTTATCTATCAGCCGATGAGGGCTTTACGCGTCAATATGGCAACTACATAGGTATGGTCAACTATAAGAAAAATGCCCTGACGTTGAGCCTGACAGCAAATGGCAAGTGGGACCGCATCTCGCAACTGAACAGCACTGATAATGTGTATATGCTTGATGACGGCGTTTTGAACCAGTCGGTTACTCCTGTCGAAGGCAAGACACGAACTAATTCCCAATATGTCAATTTAAAGGTGGCACATGCCACAGCGAATCATTCTTTTGACGTATCTCTTGCATTGACCCGGAGTGCGACCCCCGGCAATTTTTTACTGGCCAATGTCTCCTACACAGGACTGTATGATTTTTCTTCTGAAACAAACCGGCGAAGTTGTGAGCGTGGTCTGTCTCCTGTTCTAAAGATGCACTACAATTTGTTTCTTCCCGGTGGGCATACGATTACGGCGAACGCGGATATCCGTCACGGACATACAAACTATCGCAGCAACTATGTGGAAACTAACGTTGACGACATTCAAAACAACACAAAGGAAAACAGTCTGCTGGGAGGTGTCACTTTGGGGTATTTCAAATCGTTTGACGGTGGCCTCAGTATCGGAATGACTGTTGATGAGTACTACAATTATTATCATGATGCATATTCCGGCAGCTTCATCGGTAAGCAGATCTTGAAGAACAATCACACTATGGCAATATTGCACCTTGATCATAACCTTCCGTCAGGATTGTCCTACTATCTGTCTGCCGGAATCACTGACTTATATTCCACAATCGGTGACCACAATGACAATCAGTGTTCTCCAATGGCTGTCTACGGCGTTACATACGCTATAAATCCAAGACATTCCATTTCTATTACAGGCGATTATCTTCACAGCATCTACGATCCGTCTCATAAAAACGATGCCGTAATCAGGACTTCATTCTTTGAGGCGACTATGGGAAATCCTGACTTGGAGCAGTTGAACGCATACCAGAATTT
>JAIDUH010000148.1 GCA_029060285.1 Muribaculaceae bacterium
CGAAGCTTGGCTTCCTCTTCCTTACGCTCCTGTTCGGCACGAAGCTTGGCTTCCTCTTCCTTACGCTCCTGCTCGGCACGAAGGTTGGTCACATCTTCCTTGCGAGACTGCTCACTGCGCTGCTCATCTCCTTTACGAGCTTGTGCTGCCATGTCGGCGAGAGAGATTTCAGAAGGTTTTGCTAACTTTGCTTTTAATTCAGTTACAGCAGCCATAGCGCTTTTCTTGTCTTTATATTCAGGAGAAATAATGGCTCTTCCTCTCTTGTCGACTACACCAATCTTATTGTCATTCTTTATATATGCATAGCCGTTTTTGTCGAATTTCTCAATTTTATCATATATGACGGGGAGCACTACATTGCCAAGAGTGTCAATAAGACCGTATTTTTTTTCGTACTTGACAATAGCCAAACCATTGGGTTGGAAAATGTCGATCTCGTCGAATATGTCATTTATCACCCAAACATTTGGCCGGTTGTCAATTAGTCCCCATTTCTTGTTGATCTTAATGGCCGCTAATCCGAATTGGTCAAAGGGTCGGGCATTTTTAAGACCTACTTCTATAAAATACTGTCCTGTTGTGGTGATGTATCCATAATGATTGTTATAAGAGACAAGTGCAAGTCCATTAGGTGAGAATGGGGAAACTTTGTCATAGATTGGATCTGTTATGCGATTTCCATTAGCGTCGATAAAACCATATTTCTTATGTTCAATTCTGGAATTATCAAAAACACTTTCGGAATAAATTTCAGGTAGCACGTCAGCCATGCATAAAGACATGCTGAATAAAGTGGATATGAAAAGTAAAATATATCTTAAGGTATAATTCATTTCAAATTTTATGTTTTTGTTGTGAAGAATTTGTCTCTTTGTAAGAAGTTGCAAATATAGCGATTTTTTTGATGATTAGACCTTATTTTATAAAAAAATTGAGATTTTCACATGGCAAAAATTCCAATAAGAAGTGCACTGGTGTTTTCGATGCGTCAGTTACCATAATAATTCAATCGAAATTGTTATTATTGATAGGTTGAAAAAAACTTGAAGAATATCAAATCGTATAAAGACAAACTATAATATGACTATAACGATAAGCGACATAGAGGATCTGCCTCGGGCTGCTGTGGAACTTTTGGAGGCGATAGGGGAGAGGAGGATTGTTGCGCTCAGGGGAAAGATGGGTGCGGGAAAGACAACATTGGTTGCTGAGATGATGCGTCAGCTTAAGATGGATGACGAGGCCTCTTCGCCTACATTTGCAATTGCCAATGAATATCATTCCTCTGAGACGGGGCAGACTGTATATCATTTCGATTTTTACAGACTGGAGTCTTCGGGGGAGGCATATGATATAGGGATTGAGGATTACTGGGACAGCGGCAATCTTTGTCTGATGGAGTGGACAGAAAATATTGAGGATATACTTCCAGAAGATACTCTCTTTGTGGAGATTGAAGAGCTGCCAGACCATTCGCGTCGTATCTTAATTTAGTATGAGGATTTTACATTTGGTGGAGGTGGATTCCACGAATGCATATATAATGCGGAATATCGGGGAACTGGAAGCTCCTGTTATGGTTGTAGCTCATACTCAGACGGCAGGGCAGGGACAACGCGGCAATTCTTGGGAGGCTGAACCTGGAAAGAACCTTACTTTTTCAATATTCTTTCGACCGGTTGAGCTCCTTCCTATGGCACAGTTTGCAATGTCGGAGGCTGTGGCGCTTGCTGTCGTTGATTTCCTTGCCGGGCATGGAATAGAAGCCAAAGTGAAATGGCCTAATGATATCTACGTCGACGACCGGAAGATATGCGGAATATTGATACGACATTCTGTGATGGGTGGATATGTCTCATATTCAGTGATCGGGGTGGGGATAGACGTCAATCAGACCCTTTTTCTCAGTGATGCACCGAATCCTGTTTCGATGAAGCAGATCACCGGAAAAACGTATGACTTGAAGCTACTTGAAAAAGAGATTGCAGAGATAATGGAAGGTCGGCTCAAATTGATCCGAACGGAAGAAGAGCGGCTGGCATTGCATAAGGAATTCTTTGGGAAGCTTTGGCGAGGAGACGGCCGGTTGCATCCATTCGCCGACACAGCCACCGGAGAGAATTTTATGGCGAGCATTGAAGACATAGCCTTTCACGGACCGATGACGCTCCGCCTATCCGATGGCTCCCTCCGTACCTATGCTTTCAAAGAAGTCTCTTTCTTAATGATAAATGATTAATTATTAATGATAAATTAATTGTTCTATCTGATAGTGTGATTTAAAGACCATAAAGCAACCATTTTTAATTTATCATTGATCATTTGATAAATTAATAATTTGTAATTTATCATTAATCATTAGTCGAACCCCAGCACTCAGTCTCGTCAGCTATCTCGGGGATGGTAGAGCTGCGATAGACGGGGTTCTTGCCTTCGCGAAGTTGGCGCTGATAGTCTTTGAGCAGGCGCATGGCATATTTGCCGAGGAGGAATATTGCCAAAAGATTGCAGAGAGTCATGAGTCCCATGAAAATATCAGCCATCCCCCATACAAATTCAAGGGATGTCAGCGAACCGACCATAACCATGCCTCCGACAATAATACGATAAGCGGTTACCGGCCATCTTTTGTTGCTGATAAACTGAAGGTTGGTTTCGCCATAATAGTAGTTGGAGACAATGCTTGTGAAAGCAAAGAAAAATACGGCTACTGCAACAAATGTGCTTCCGAGGCTTCCTACTTCCGATTCGAGGGCAGACTGGGTAAGGGCAATTCCGCTCTCACCGTTTTCGTATATTCCGCTCAGCAATATTATGATAGCCGTACATGTGCATATCAGCAAGGTGTCGGTGAATACGGCCAGAGTCTGGAGCAATCCCTGTTTCACGGGATGGCTTACTGAAGCTGTGGCTGCAACGTTTGGAGCAGATCCTTCTCCGGCTTCGTTGCTGAAGAGACCACGTTTGATGCCCATCATCAGAGCGCTGCCGACACCTCCGCCAAGTGCTGCGCTACCTGTGAAAGCCTCGCTTACGATGTGTGACAGCATTTCGGGAATCCTTGTGGCGTTCATTACTAAAATGGCGATGGCAAGAAGAATGTATGCAATAGCCATAACCGGCACTACAATTTCACTGAAACGTGATATTCTCTGGATGCCACCGAAGATCACCAGCATTGACGCCATTGTTACGGCGATTCCTACAATCAGAGGATCCCAACCGAATGACACCTTGGCGGCAGCTGTCATCGTGTTGGCCTGGACTGAATTGAAAGCGAGCCCGAAAGTGATGGTAATAAGCACTGCGAAGATGATCGCCCACCATCTTTTGCCGAGTCCCTTCTGAATGTAGTAGGCGGGACCACCCTTAAATGAATTCTCTCCCTTTACCTTATACAGCTGGGCGAGCGTGGACTCCACAAAAGCAGAGGCGGAACCGAGAAGGGCTATCACCCACATCCAGAATATTGACCCTGCTCCGCCGATGGCGATAGCCGTAGCCACACCGGCGAGATTGCCTGTTCCTACTCTGGATGCAATCGAGACGGCGAATGCCTGAAAGGAGCTTACCGTATGGTGGGAATCTTTCTTGTCGTCACCCTCCTTTTTGCCGGAAGCAGCCAACAGGCGGCACATTTCGCCAAACATACGGAACTGTACGCCACGGCTCTTGATGGTGAACCACACAGCCGCAATCAGGAGCAATCCAATCAGCAGATAGGTCCAGAGCCAATTATTTATGGTATCGATTATATTCATTTTAGTAGTTTAGATGTCTATTTTTGAAGTTGTTTAAACTTATTTACGAATTCAAAAAATCAATATAAAACACTAAAAATATGATTCTTTTTATTAATCTTCCGCCATCTTTTCGGCGTATTTTCCTTCATTCATCAGTCACGATGCCCGCATCGCTCCTTCTTCATGAAGAAAAATCCGCTCGAAAACCTGACGAAATCTTAATAAAAAAATAAGTTTAAACAACTTCTTTATAAACAACGATAAGATATAATATTATAATGCGAAAAATAAAAAAAAAGCACGCAGACGGAGACGGAAGCCTCGTGTCTACGTGCTTTGGCAATAGTCGCAGGCTGAAAGCCTGCTTTCCATATCCCGTCACCTATGACAGGGAGAGTACAGGGCGGCGAATACGGTCATGTCGCGGCCGTCAGGGTCGATACTCGTTTGAACAATGCATCGGGGTTGTCGTTGTTTTCATCGTTTTCGTCGTTGTCAACGATATGTTTGCAACAAGCAACCTGTACGGATGCATGAGGATGTTCATTACTGTAATGGACCGTCAGGCCTCAGCTACAGCATGGGCATACTGATGCATTGGTTGATGCATTGAGGGAACCGGCATTCAGACGGGAATGGAAGTCCTTTGGAATGAAGTCGCAAGCGACTTCGGCGGGGGACAAACCGTTCATGGTCGGGAATGACCGGGGTTGTGGCAATATGTCATTGTACTCTTTCCGGGCTTCTGGGGGAAGCGTTGTCATCGTTTTCATCGTTGTCACCGATATGCTTGGAAGAATCTACGCTTTCGACGCTGAGCGGGGCGCGGTGTGGGCGCGTTTGGGCCTCGGTCCACCGTGAGGAAGGCAATGTGATACTACTTGATTTCATATGTCATTGCTTATGTTTCCGGGTGCAAAGTTAATGCAAATTATGGTGTGCAATCCCTTATCGCCGTAAATGTGCTCACTGCGTTCGCACCACAATCTTGTGCCTTGGGGAGAGATAGGCGCAAAGCTTTTCAGCATAGGATGAGGTCAGATTGGATATGGAGATAACCAGTTTCAGCTAATTTGAAGAAGAACCATAAAAAAAGAAGAAAAAATAGTGAAAAAATTTGGGTAGTTCGGAAAAAAGCATTAAATTTGCATTCGCAAAGCCCAGGTGGCGGAATGGTAGACGCGCTCGTTTCAGGTGCGAGTGCTGCGAGGCGTGCAGGTTCGAGTCC
>JAIDUH010000149.1:0-15594 GCA_029060285.1 Muribaculaceae bacterium
TCAAGATGGGCTTGAACCAACGACCCCCTGATTAACAGTCAGGTGCTCTAACCAACTGAGCTATTGAAGCATTTTTTGTTCTTTAGCTGATGGGCTTGAACCAACGACGATCTTTCCTCTTGGGATTAACAGTCAGGAGCTCTAACCAACTGAGCTATTGAAGCATTTTCGCTTTTAAGAGGCGGTGTTCCTCTCAATTGCGATGCAAAATTACTACATTTTTTTGAACTGTGCAAATTTTTTGGCAATTATTTTTAAGGAAAAAATAAGGGGAAATACAATCTTTTTTATAATTTGTTGATATTTAGACTAAACCATCAATCGCCTCTCCGAGGCTAATATGTTATTTTTATATGTCCCCCAGACTGAAGTCTGGGGTTTTTATATAATATCAGGTCGGAGCCCTGATTTGTCACACGGTGGCTACTAAAAGAAAATCCCGGACTGGTTAGGTCCGGGATTCATATTGGGAAATGGAATCGTGTGCTTTTAGTTTGCAGCGTGTGGCTGAACATTGATGAATTTGCGTCCTTCTTTGCCTGTTGAGAAAACGACGATGCCGTCGATGAGGGCAAAGAGGGTGTGGTCCTTGCCAATGCCTACGTTAAGGCCCGGGTGGTGAGCTGTGCCGCGCTGACGCTTCAGGATGTTGCCAGCCTTGCACTTAGATCCTCCGGAAATTTTAACACCAAGTCGTTTGCTATGTGATTCGCGGCCGTTCTTAGAACTACCGACACCTTTTTTATGTGCCATATTTGATGAGGATTATTTTTCGATATTCTTAACTAAAACTTTAGAGAACTGCTGGCGGTGGCCGTTAAGACGGCGATAGCCTTTGCGACGTTTTTTCTTGAAAACGAGCACTTTGTCACCCTTCACGAGAGGAAGGAGAACTTCGCAAGTTACTTTTGCTCCTTCAACGGCAGGAGCCCCGACAGTAACGTCGCCGTCGGCGTCAAGAAGAAGAACTTTGTCGAAGACTACAGTCTCGCCTTCCTTTACTTCATCGCCGAGGTGGTGCACATACAGATACTTGCCTTCTTCGGCTTTGAACTGCTGACCTTTGATTTCTACGATTGCGTACATTTTAATTTATTGAATTATTGGTTGTTGCGTTGGGCGTGGGCGTGAAAGAATACCCATCTTTATATGCCTTGGCGCGAAATGCAGTGCAAAATTACAAAAAAAAATTGGTTTGGCAAAATTTTTTTTTCGTTTTGAGTCACGGCTCTTTCATTTATGATATCTTTCCGATAGTCACATCACGATGAGACCGCAGGGGGTGGGGAGGAATGTGCTCACTGCGTTCGCACCACAATCATGTGCTTTTGGAAGAGAGACGCTAAATGAAAGAGCCGTGGTTTTGAGTATGACGTTTTTTGTCTTGCGAGGGTTATAGGCGTGGGAGTAGGATTTGGTTGAGCTTGTCGTATTCTACAAGGAAACCGTCGTGTCCGAATTCTGACTGGAGTTCGAAGTATTCAGCGTTTGGGAGCATCCCGGTTAGCTCCTTCATTTCATCGGGGGTGAAAATGATGTCGGTAGTTATCCCAATGACGATAGCGGGGGCTTTGATTTTCGACAGGGCTTCAGTGACGCCGCCACGCCCTCTGCCTATGTCGTGAGTATCAAAGGCATTTAGAATCGCCATATAAGAGTATGCGTCAAATCTACGACAAAGTTTTTCTCCCTGATATTGTTGATAGGTGCATGCACGGTGGGTAGTCGGTATTTCATCAGAAACGGGATCCTGTTGGGTCTGATTATATCCCCAAGGTCCACGGTAAGATAGCAATCCAATGGCGCGTGCGGCTGCAAGGCCATCTCTGCCGGCATCGAGGCGTTTTTCTCCGTAAGTCTTGTCGCTGAGTATAGCCATGCGCTGGGTTTCATCTAAAGCGATACTCCATGGTGAGGCTTTGGGAGATGTGGCGAGGAATACGAACTTATCAAAGCGTTCAGGTTGCATAGTAGCCCACTCGATTGCCTGAAACCCTCCTACAGAACAACCTACGAGAGTGCTGATGCGACCGATTCCGAGTTCTTCGGCGAGCAAGATGTGTGCGTTGACCATATCCCGGATTGTAAGGCGTGGGAAATCATCATAATAGGGCTCTCCTGTATCGGGATTGATTGAAGTCGGTCCGGTGGATCCGTAGCAGGAACCCAATATATTCGCACATACCACAAACCATTTATCCGGATCAAGAAAATAACCTTTCTCGACTGTATGAGGCCACCAGTCAGTCACATCGCTATTGGCAGTAAGAGCATGACAGACCCAAATAACGTTGTCTTTTTTTTCATTAAGCTTTCCGAATGTATGGTAGGCGATGTCAATTTCCGGAAGTTTCTCTCCTGATTCAAGCTGAAAGGGAGTGGAGGAATGGAAGGTGTTCATTTGCGTTTTACGTTTTACGTTGTGCGTTTTGCGGTGCAAAGTTAATGCTTATTTTTCAAAAAATATCTTATTTGACAAAAAATATTAAATGTTGGATTTGCATATGTCGCGATTCAGTTGTAAATTTGCGTTATGAACCGGATTGGAAAACTATACTTTCGCTATGGCACTATGGGCTCAGCCAAGACTGCCATGTTGCTGACCACCGCGTATAACTTCGAAGAGCGTGGCATGGCTTATATGTGTCTGAAGCCCGTCGTAGACACGAGAGAGAAGAAAAACGTAATACGCTCCCGCATCGGCATAGAGCGGGAATGCCAGTGGATATATCCAGACACAGACCTTTACGATATGGTGAAGTTGATGTTTGAGCAGACGCTTGATATTCCGGATTGGATATTGGTGGATGAGGCTCAGTTTCTTTCAGCCGAGCAGGCAGACCAGCTTGCAATGGTGGTAGACGACTATGGATGCAACATCATCTGTTATGGACTTCGCACCGACTTCAAGACGCATCTTTTCGAGGGTTCGCGCCGTCTGTTTGAGATAGCCGATTCCATTGAAGAAGTGAAATCCACGTGCAGTTGCGGAAGAAAGACGATAGTCAATGCAAGGATAGACGGCAACGGCGAGATAATCACAGAAGGTGAGCAAGTGGAAATCGGGGGAAATGACAGATATATGGCAGTATGCCGTAAATGCTGGCGAAATAAGCGCATCGAGATGGCGCATCGCGACACTCTGCCCTTTGATGACACTGCTTTGGCAGTCGAGAGTTGATGGGTATTGTTAGAATGGTCTTGTTATGATTTATCATGATGTAGCATGATTTATCTTGTTTAATTTTTTCTATTTATTCTATGGAGAAATCACTTCGTCAAAATATAATAGACTTGATAAAGCGTGAGGTGGTGCCGGCGGTCGGATGTACGGAGCCGGTGGCAGTAGCGCTGTGTGTGGCAAAAGCAACCGAGACACTCGGATGTTTGCCGGAAAAGATAGAACTTTTCTTGAGCGGCAATATCATAAAAAATGCGATGGGTGTCGGAATTCCCGGAACAGGGATGATAGGATTGCCTATAGCTGTTGCGCTCGGGGCTCTCGTAGGGAAGTCGGAATATAGTCTTGAGGTGCTTCGGGATGTCACTCCGGAGGCAGTGGCAGAAGGACGCAAATATATATCAGAAGGGCGTATCAATGTGATGTTGGAGACGAACGCTCCTTCTAATCTGCATGTTGATGTCCGGGCAGTCGCGGGAGGACATAGCGTGAAGACCGTGATCTCGGGAGCCCATACCAATTTTGTATTGATAGAAAAGGATGGAGAGATAATATATGAGAAGCCTGCAATCGTAGAAGGCTCATCATCTGATGCATCAGCAGATCCGGAGCTAAATATGCAGATGGTCTACGATTTTGCTACGACTGCACCGCTGAATGAGATATCCTTTATCCTTGAAGCGAAGAACCTTAATCTTGCAGCCGCCAGGTTTGCCTTGAAAGGGGAGTATGGGCATTGCCTCGGATCGACAGTGAAAAATTTTGGCGAAAAATTTTTTGGCGACACCCCGGTGGCTCATGCCATAACCTTGACTTCGGCAGCCTGTGATGCGAGGATGGGAGGGGCTATGGTGCCGGTGATGAGCAATAGCGGTTCCGGAAACCAGGGAATCACTGCTACGATGCCTGTAGTGTCTTATGCCATGGATATCAATGCCTCGGATGAGCAGCTGACAAGAGCCCTTGTCTTAAGTCATCTCACCTCGATCTATATTAAGCAATCCTTGGGAAGATTGTCGGCTCTTTGTGGATGTGTAGTGGCATCAACCGGAGCTACGAGCGGACTTGTATATCTGATGGGTGGAGGATATAAGCATGTATGTGACGGGGTGAAGAATATGGTGGCAAATCTTACAGGCATGATATGTGATGGAGCCAAGCCCTCATGCTCCATGAAGATATCGAGTGGCGTAAGCACAGCAATGATGTCTGCGCTTCTTGCCATGCAGGGATTTGCAGTGACATCGGCAGAAGGAATAATATCCGATGATGTGGATGAGACGATTCATAATCTGACGAGTATCGGGCGCGATTCGATGCAGGCTACGGATAAGCTTGTGTTGAAGATAATGACTTGCAAATGATAACTACTAACGATAACCGATAAACTATTAATTTTGGCTTCGCGTCGCGGTTATAGCAGCTATTTGGAATTATTGATTATCCGGGATTGATTTTTAGGGATAGGAGAGTGATTTTGACGGAGAAGGGTGTGGCTTGGCGTTTGGGCTTTACGGATTTGTGGAAGTAGAATGATTTCTGTGTGTCCCAGGTTTTGATGTCGGTGCGCACTGTCTCGTGAGACGGGACCGTGGTGTCGAGAGAGACGTTGCGTTTGTGGAGCTGGCGTCCTTGCATGTCGAAATATATGATTTCGATTTCCGGCTCTTGAATTTCCGAGTCGAGGGAGTTTGAAATGAAGAAGCTTTCCATGCTGCTTGTGATTGTCTTGTCAAAGCCGTAGAAGCGGATGGCAGGGAGTATCTTCTCTACAAAAGTCAAGGAGTCTTTTGTCAAGGAGATGATGGAATCGTGTGACTCTGTGGTATGGTCCTTTATGTTCGTTTCTGTTTGCTTGGGAATTGAGTGCTTTGTCTTGATCTTTCGTGCATGGATTGGGGGAATGCTAAAGATAATGGCTAAAGCTAAAATGACCAACAGGCTGCGCGGGGACGCGCACGGGGTGCGTTTGCTGCTTTTGAGGATGCGGCAGGGGGTATCAGTAGGCTGGTTTGTGATTGTTTTCATAGTATTCGGGGTTTGCGGCGGAGAGAGCCGTTGTGGTCATATCCTGGATATACCTTCAGGAGACCTGCCGGGAGATTGTCGGTCGGATCTTCATAAGACACCCTGACGATTCTCCAGAAGCGGGGAAGAAGAGTGTTGAGATTGATTTTGAATTTCAGTTTCGGGGATTTTACCCGAAGGGACTCGCCGTCAGACGAAAGGGTGGCGGCACAGTTTTCCGGCTTAGAGAAGATGGCTTTGTCTTTGTGGGTCCATTGCTCAAGGCGGAATTGCCTGGCATCGACAGTGGGATGAAGCCGGCCTATTACGTCGCCATATTCAAGCCGGCAATCCGGAGTGCTGATAATTGAAATCGTAAATGTGCCGGGGTGAGTTTGATCCGCCTGAATAATGACGCGTGCTCCATCTTCCGGGTATTCCCATATGCCTTCAATAGGGGAGAGCACTCCTGAATCGCACCAGTCGCGAATGTCGGCTTCCGAAGGGAAAAACGCAAATGTCGGCACTGATACCATTGATATCAGTGCCGACATAAGGAAAGTCTTGATTGTTGACATATTATTATTTAATATTACCCTTTGATGCGATGAGACGCGCACGGAGTGCGCTCACTACTCTGCTTACTTGGTGGAGAAGGTGTATGAAAGTCCGAAACTCAGGATTTCTTTCATCATCCAGTGATGCCATTTTGAGATATTATAGTCAGAGCTGGAGTCATAACGCATATTTACATAGATCTGAGTGCTGAGGAATCGATTGATAGCGAAATCCCAAGTCGTCTCCACGTTGCCTTGGAAGTAGTTGTAGTCAGTAAATGCAAATAGGCGGGTGCGCATAGATATGTTGGAAGTAGCTTGCCATGTCATATTTACTTCACCGCTCGAACCGAATTCATTGTGAGTCTTATGTCCCACCTTTATGTTGAATTGTGTAGGGTCGATGTCTTTGTCGATGCAGACTTTCAGGTTGTAAGACAACGGTGCAATAGAAGCCGTCATGTTGAATGACTTTTTCTTGTTGGCATAAGAGTAAGTCATACCGAGACCTAAGTTCAAGTCAGCCGGAGAAAGGAATGATGCAGAGCGAATGTCGGTGTTGGTCTTGTAGTTCCTGAAAAACTGTGTCTTGAATTGTCCGGTTAAGGTGTAAAACCATTTCTTGAACGCCTTGAAACCGTATTTGGTATTGTATTGGAAATTATCTTCCGAGATGGAATATTTACGACCTACGGCATTCTGCTCTATTGAGTTTATGCCAAGTTTGTAGCTGACGGTGCTCTCGAATATCTGGTTAGGATGATAGGTCGGGTTAAGCTGTACGTTCCAATAGAAATTATAGATAAGCTGAAGGTAGTTGTTGCCGCCTTGGTACCAGTTTTTAGAAACGTAAGCTTGAGAAAACTGCAGACCGGTATTGAAATTATGCAACCAATGCTTTTTCTTTTGCTCGAATTCCGGCAGCAAGGCATCAGCCACTGCGATTTCCGGCAAATCCAAGTTGCGGATATAAGTTGCTAAAGTCACATCATCCTCCGGCAAACGCGGAGGCACCGGGAGATCCCAATATGTGAATTGCACTGATTCTGGGGAATATATCATGGTAGAATACATCAGGTCGCCAATGATTCTTGACTGAATAAGAGCATTTCTAAGCCAGTCAGGACGATATGGCTTTTCCTCCCAAGAAGAGGACTTGATCTTGTTGACGTCCACTGCCGGAGCATCTAAGACATCACTGAAAGCTTTCTCTTTCCGTGCTTGATATCCGGAAAAGATCCAGGGGCCAGTCAAAGGATTGAAAGGAAGTTCAGGCACAGAATCCGGCAGCGATGCGAGAAGTTCAGGAAGTTCACGTATTACAACAGGTTCAAAAACAATACTGTCTGAAGCAATTGAATCATTCAATGCCATGACCGAATCAGCCATCACGATATTGGAATCGAGCATAGATTTCATTTGCGCGACTGTTTCAGCCAATTGACTGGCCGAAACCTGTGGGTTTTCTGTAGTATTCTGAGCCAGAGCCAAAGCGCTGATGCCCAAGCATATTGCTGAAGTCAGATGTCTCATATTTTGGGTTGTTTTTGTTTGAGAGTGGAGGGTGGAGAGGGTGGAGAGTGGAGGGAGGAGTGGAGAGTGGAGGGTGGTTATTTGGGGGATTTAAGGATGTCGGAATATTCTTTCGACTTTATTACTTCCAAGGCAGTCTTGAACATGGGGTCCCGTTCGTTGTAGACCTTAAAGTATGTCGAAGAGTCGTAGATGTCACGCCCGATCAGGCCTTTTAGCACCATGGAGAAGAGCGGTTTGCTGAGAGCTGCCTCTTCTGCATTGAAATCAATTTTCTCATCCGTCGCAAGATCAAAGAGTTCCTGGAGTTGTGAATCCGAAATGGAATAGCCTTTCAGAAAATCTGTATCCGTAGGATATTTAGCGAGAATCTCTTTCCTGTCTTTGTCGACAGTCTTTATTGCAAAACGGTTGATCAGGCCTTTTGCCATGACCTGCCGGTAATATTTAGTATTTTCCGTTGTGTCGATACCTACAAACTTGTCAGGATATATTCCGCCTCCACCATAAATCGGACGGTTTAGCCTTAATGTATTCACCTTTAAAGAATCGATATACTTTATAGAGTCGGCATGCATCAATTCTCCGTGGTTGAAACGGTCGAGAATGTCGTTGGCATACGCATCAGCATCCCCCTTTGTATATGGCTTTTGTATATCACGTCCGGTAGGAGTGTAGTAATGCGCCACTGTGAGCCGGATCATGGAACCGTCAGGGAAGGGGATAGGCCTTTGCACGAGACCTTTTCCATAACTTCTGCGTCCTACAATCACCCCGCGGTCCCAATCCTGGATTGCACCGGCTGTGATTTCAGAGGCTGAAGCGGAGTACTGATTCATCATTACCACCAGCTTGCCATCTGCAAACAAAGGTTTTTTCCCGGAAGGGAAAGCTGAATATTCATATTTGGGGTTGTTCCTGCCTTCGGTAAAAACTGCCAGGCTGCCGGAAGGAAGTAATTCTCCAAGGATATCGACCGAGGCCTTGAGATAACCGCCACCATTGTCACTGAGGTCAAGAATAAGGTCTTTCATACCCTCTTTCTGTAGCTTTTCTAAAGCTTCCTTGAATTCATTGTGAGTTTCCGCCCCGAATTTATTGACGCGAATGTAGCCGATGCCCGGCTCGACGATATAAGCTGCATCGACACTGAAGATGGGGATGTCGTCTCTCGTGATGCGGAATTCAATAGTGTCGGGACTGGCAGCCTCATATCTCAAGACAGTTACGTCCACATCCGTCCCCTTAGGTCCGCGCAACCTGCGCATAATGTCGGAATTCAGCATTTTTACACCGGCAATGACAGTGTCGTTCACCTTAATGATGCGGTCTCCCGGGAGAATCCCGACACGTTCGGACGGACCTCCGCCGATTGTCTCGATGACATAAAGCGTATCGGTAGCCATATTGAAAGAAATTCCAATGCCACTGAAAGAGCCTTCCAGTGGTTCATTGAGATCTTGTGTCTCTTTTGCATTAGTATAAGAAGAGTGAGGATCAAGGTTCTTCAACATGCCGACAATAGCATCCTCAACAAGTTTGTCTTGATCTACAGAATCTACATACATCTGGGCGATAGCCTGTTCGGCATAAGAAATCTTGTGGGCTGGCAGGAATTGCTGGGCAGAAGCAGCCGCAGTAAGGAGAGTGAATAATGCGTATAATAGTTTCTTCATCTTATTCGTTTACATATTTATCTATAGAGTAAGACGCTCTGAAAATATAAAGGTTTAAATGCAGGGTAAAAACTTAGAGACGTCGTAGCCGTTTGCGCTCAATTCTCTTACCATGCTGCTTGATATGAAGCCGAGTTCCGGGCGAGCGGTGAGAAATACTGTCTCAATGTCAGAAATAGCCGAGTTGGTGTCAGCGAGATTCCTTTCATATTCGAAATCCTTGACCTCCCTGAGCCCCCTTACAATGAAGGAAGCACCATGTCTTTTGGCGAAATTGACAGTCAGGCCGGTGTAGGCTTCCACTTCCACCCGCATATCATCTGCATAGATCGACTGAATAGCCTTGACCCTGTCCTCCACCATTCCGGCTATTCCCGGCTTATGGATGTTATAGCCAATGCCTATCACAAGCTTGTCGAACATGCGGAGAGCGCGGTCGGCAATGTCCTTGTGTCCAATCGTAAAAGGGTCGAAACTCCCAGGGAAAACAGCAGTTCTCATGCCTCTTCTTCGATGATAAGGTTGTCGATGATGAAATTCTGTCGGTCCATTGTGTTCTTGCCCATGTAGAATTCCATCAGCTGGTCATAGCAATCCTCTTTCTTGATCACCACAGGATCAAGACGCATGTCGGGACCGATAAATTCAGCGAATTCGTCGGCATTTATCTCCCCGAGACCTTTGAATCGCGTGATCTCGGCATTCTTGCCGAATTTTGCGATAGCAGCCTCCCGCTCTTCGTCTGAATAGCAGTAGTAAGTGTCTTTTTCGCCTTCGGGGGCATCTTTTTTCTTTTTCCCTTTCTTGCGCTGGATGGCTACTTTATTCCTGACCCTGAAAAGGGGAGTCTGAAGAATGTAGACATGCCCTTTCTTGACAAGGTCGGGAAAGAACATAAGGAAGAAAGTGATGCACAGCAGGCGAATGTGCATGCCGTCGACGTCGGCATCAGTGGCGATTATCACCTTGTTATAGCGGAGTCCTTCTATGCCTTCCTCGATATTCAGTGCCGCTTGGAGGAGATTGAACTCATCGTTTTTATATACGATCTCCTGGGTCAGCCCATAGCTGTTGAGCGGCTTTCCACGAAGAGAGAATACGGCTTGGGTCTCCGCATTGCGGACTTTTGTTATGGTTCCGCTTGCCGAGTCGCCCTCGGTGATGAATATTGCGGATTCATCTCGCCGGTCTTCCTTGGCGTTAGCCCGCAGCGAGTCGTTATAGTGTATGTGGCAGTCGCGCAGTTTCTTATTGTGAAGGCTCACTTTCTTTGCCTTTTCTCGTGCGAGTTTGGCAACCCCTGCCATCGACTTCCGTTCCTTTTCATTGGTGGCGATCTTCTTCAGCATTATCTCTGCTGTCTCGGTATTCTTGTGGAGATAGTCGTCAAGTTCCTTCTTAAGGAAATCCCCGATAAATTTATTGACGGTGATCTGACTGTCAGGGGCTATCTCCTTGCTGCCTAATTTAGTTTTAGTCTGCGATTCGAACACCGGTTCCTGGATGCGTACACTTACAGCCGCAACTATTCCGTTCCTTATATCAGCATATTCGTAATTCTTGCCGGAGAAAGCCTTGATGGTCTTTCCAATATGTTCTTTGAAAGCTGCAAGGTGAGTGCCACCCTGAGTGGTGTGTTGCCCATTGACAAAAGAATAGTATTCCTCTCCATTTTGGTCAGTGTGGGTGATTACCACTTCAATGTCATCTCCTTTGAGATGAATGATAGGATAGAGTGGTTCTGATGTGATGTTGTCTTTCAGGAGGTCGAGTAGGCCATGGCGTGAAAGATATCGTTTTCCGTTGAAATATATATGGAGTCCTACATTCAGATAAGTGTAGTTGGTCACCATAGTCTCGATAATCTCAAGGTCGAACTTATATCCTCGGAAAAGCGAGTCGTCGGGACGGAAGCATACTTGAGTGCCATTCTCTTCTCTTGTAGGCATCTTGTCGGTCTGCTCGATCAGGCGTCCTCTGTCAAAAGCAACCCGGACGCATTCACCGTCACGGTAGCTGGTCACTTCGCAATGGGTGGATAGGGCATTGACAGCCTTAAGGCCTACGCCGTTAAGACCGACAGACTTCTTGAAGTTCTTATCATCGAATTTGCCGCCGGTATTGATTTCAGATGCTACTTCCTTCACTTTACCCAGCGGAATGCCGCGTCCGTAGTCACGAATCTTCACTTCGCCGGAGTCAGCGTCAATTGAAATGTCGATCCGTTTTCCGGCACCCATGTTGAACTCGTCGATAGAGTTGTCTACGACTTCCTTTATGAGCACATAAATGCCATCTTCGGCGTGGGATCCGTCGCCGAGTTTACCGATATACATACCGGGGCGGCGGCGGATATGCTCATTCCATTCGAGAGTCTGTATGGCATCATCTCCGTAGCCGGCATCCGCCACACGTGAAGGCGTGTCAATTTCAGCCTCGAATTCAGATTCTTCTTGAGTTGGTTCAGGTTCGGAGGCTATTGGTTCGAGATCAAATATATTGTCGATTGCGTTGTAGTCAGTCATTTTTTTTAAGAGTGGAGGGTGGAGGGTGAAGGGTTGAGAGTGAGAATGAAGGATTAAAAGAGTGTCTCGTTGAGCCATTTTTCGAGCTCTCCAGTCCATTGGCGCTTGTATGGGAATTTATCGCGGAAGCCCCATCCGTGTCCCCCTACTGGATAGGCATGCAGGGTTGCGGGCACTTTATTGGCAAGCAGGGCAGTGTAATAGTCGATGCTGTTGGCAGGCGGAACGGCTCCGTCGTCGGAAGAAAGCATGATGAAAGCCTTAGGAGTCTCGTGAGTGACTTGGAGTTCGTTAGAGTAAAGTTTTACGAGTTCGTCAGAAGGGTTCTCACCGAGGAGGTTTTTTCTTGACCCCATGTGGGTCTTGCCGGCATCCATGCTGATCACCGGATAAAATAGAATCTGAAAGTCAGGTCTTGTTTCAGGAGAGGAATAATGAGTGGCAAGGGTTGAAGCGAGATGTCCTCCTGCCGAAGCACCCGCTACACCCACTTTCTTTGGGTCAACTCCGAGTTCTGAAGCATATTTCCGGAGTATTCTCATTGCCTGCTCAGCGTCAGCGAGGGGAATCGTATTGTCGCCGTAAGGAAGGCGATATTTGAGCACGGCATATGTGATACCTTGCGCATTATACCAGTCTGCCATGTCATGACCCTCATGGGCGGAAGCCTGATGCGAATATCCCCCGCCTGGGCACATCAACACAGTCTTACCATTTGGATTCTTGGGGGTGTAGACCGTGATTGCAGGATCTTTCTTGAAGTCCTGTGCCCTTACGCGTTCTGATTTCGCTTCGTTCTGCTCGAGGGGATTCTCGTCCCAGATGAGTATCTCTGTCTTTTTCTGTGCCGAAGCGCTGAGGCTTGCGGTGAGGAAGCACATGGCGATGAGTTTTATAAGTTTCATAGAGTAAAAGCGTATTATGTGTACTAAAATACAAAATTACGAAAAATAATTGAGAATTTTGAATTTTGAATTTAGAATTTTTAAATCTTTTCTACGGAGAAATTATAAACCGTAATGTGGTTAGAATCGTTTGTAAGGTATATGGCAACAGTTAAATTTCAGGGAGCTCCGGTGAAGACAGTAGGGGAGCTTCCAGTCGCTGGAGCAGTAGCTCCCGATTTTAGTTTGGCAGCGCAGGATCTTTCAGATTTCAATTTGGGATCTTTGGAAGGGAAGCGCGTAGTTCTTAATATTTTCCCGAGCATTGATACTGACGTGTGCGCAGCATCTGTAAGGAAATTCAATGTTGAAGTGTCAAATCTTCCTGAGACAGTAGTGGTATGCGTGTCAGCCGACCTTCCTTTTGCAGCCCAGAGATTCTGTGCAGCTAACGGTATAAAGAATGTCGTGACCGGCAGTACCTTCCGTTCAGACTTTGGCAAGGCATATGGCGTTGAATTTGCAGAAGGTCCGCTTCGCGGGTTGATGGCTCGTTCAGTCGTAGTGATCGATAAAGATGGAAAAGTATTAGGAAGCAAGATGGTTGAAGAGCAGACCAATGAACCTGACTACCAGTATGTAGAGTCTCTTTTGGCTTGAACTCTTCATCAATTATAAAAAAATGAGTCGAGCGAGGATTTATCCTTGCTCGACGTTTTTTCTGTATATAAGAAGCGGCTCTTTGGGGAGCCGCTTCTTGAATTGTCAGATCATGATTTTTGATCGTCTGTTTCCTTGGATTATTATGTATAGTCCTTTGTCGAGGTTACGGAGATCGTTGGGGTTGATAGCTTTCTTCAGGAGTTTGCCGTTGAGATCGTAGACGTCGCAGTCGGCATCGTCTTGGATAATATTGGCAACTTCAGTCCTGGTATTGAGCTTACATGATGCCTCAATCTCATTATTGAATACTGAGCGGACATGTATGGTCGTTTTGCCTTCCCCTATTACAGTGATCAGTCCATCGTTGGTGATGTGGGCAATAGTCTCATCGTCGATCCACCATTCCAGATCTTGGAATGTAGCATCTGCAGGAACTATCTGCACGGTCAATTGGTAAGAATCCCCAACTTCGAGCGACAGTTCTTCGTCACTAAGGATGATGTCTTCAATTTCGATCACCTTAGCTTCTACAGTCACTACGCAAATATCGGTCTTGCCGTTAGATGAGCTGACCATAATCGTTGCTGTTCCAGCATTGATAGCAGTCACCTCTCCATTGGCTGATACTGTTGCGACAGACTCGTCGGATGAAGTCCAGCTGAGGGTCTTGTCGGTTGCGTCTGCCGGGTTTACTGTAGCAGTCAGTGTCGCAGATTCTCCTTCAGTCAGACTCAGTTCGTTCTTGTCGAGCGTTACGCTTGCGACACCGATTATACCGGACTCAACGGTGACTGTGCATGTTGCAGAGACTCCGTTGGCAGCGCTTACTGTTATTGTGGCAGTTCCAAACTTAATGGCTTTGATCTCACCTGAAGCGGAAACGGTGGCAACTGATTCGTCGGAAGAAGTCCAATTCAGAGACTTGTCAGTGGCATCTGCCGGTTGTATTGTAGCAATCAGTGTAGCGGTCTCACCTTCGGTCAGCTTCATTTCCTTCGTGCTTAGGATAATTGCGGTCACTTCCACAATCTTCTTTTCCACTTTGACAGTGCATCTTGCAGACTTTCCGTTTGCAGAAGTTACGGTGATTGTTGCAGTCCCAGCCTTAAGAGCCTTCACTTCGCCATCTGCAGACACAGTGGCGACAGACTCATCGGAAGAAGTCCAAGTCAGAGACTTGTCTGTTGCATCGGAAGGATTGACAGTAGCAGTCAATGTCGTTGACTCGCCCTCTGTCATACTGAGTTCTGTCTTGTCGAGGGCAACGCTTGCAACCTCGATTACTTTTGCTGCTACGGTCACTGTACAAGTAGCGGTCTTGCCATTTGAAGAGCTTACGATAATAGTTGCAGTTCCAGCTTGGATGGCTTTCACTTCACCATTAGCAGATACCGTGGCGACAGACTCGTCGGATGAAGTCCAGCTGAGGGTCTTGTCGGTTGCGTCTGCCGGGTTGACTGTGGCAGTCAGTGTAGCAGACTCTCCTTCAGTCAGGCTCAGTTCGGTCTTGTCGAGCGTTACGCTTGCGACACCGATTATACCGGACTCTACGGTGACTGTGCAGGTAGCAGACACTCCGTTAGCAGCGCTTACTGTTATTGTGGCAGTTCCAAACTTAATGGCTTTGATCTCACCTGAAGCGGAAACGGTGGCAACTGATTCGTCAGAAGAAGTCCAATTCAGAGACTTGTCGGTAGCGTCAGCCGGTTGGATTGTAGCGATCAGGGTAGCGGTCTCACCTTCAGTCAGCTTCATTTCCTTCGTGCTGAGGATAATTGCGGTCACTTCCACAATCTTCTTTTCCACTTTGACAGTGCAGCTTGCAGACTTGCCGTTTGCAGAAGTTACGGTTATTGTGGCGGTTCCAGCCTTAAGAGCCTTCACTTCGCCATTGGCTGATACAGTGGCGACAGACTCATCGGAAGAAGTCCAAGTGAGAGACTTGTCGGTTGCGTCTTCCGGATTGACTGTAGCGGTCAATGTCGCAGACTCGCCTTCTGTCATGCTGAGTTCTGATTGGTCAAGGACTACGCTTGCAACCTCTATGACCTTTGCTTCGACTGTCACCGTACAAGTAGCGGTCTTTCCGTTTGCAGAGCTTACGATAATCGTTGCTGTTCCAGCATTGATAGCAGTCACCTCTCCATTGGCTGATACTGTTGCGACAGACTCGTCGGATGAAGTCCAGCTGAGGGTCTTGTCAGTTGCATCTGCCGGGTTGACTGTGGCAGTCAGTGTCGCAGACTCGCCTTCAGTCAGACTAAGTTCTGTCTTGTCGAGCGTTACGCTTGCGACACCGATTATACCAGACTCAACGGTGACTGTGCAGGTTGCAGACACTCCGTTGGCAGCGCTTACTGTTATAGTAGCTGTTCCGGCTTTAACGGCGGTCACTTCTCCATTATCAGATACTGTGGCTATTGACTCGTCGGAAGAAGTCCAATTCAGAGACTTGTCGGTAGCGTCAGCCGGTTGGATTGTAGCGATCAGCGTAGCGGTCTCACCTTCAGTCAGCTTCATTTCCTTCGTGCTGAGGATAATTGCGGTCACTTCCACAATCTTCTTTTC
>JAIDUH010000149.1:15694-49781 GCA_029060285.1 Muribaculaceae bacterium
GCCTTCACTTCGCCATTGGCTGATACAGTGGCGACAGACTCATCGGAAGAAGTCCAAGTGAGAGACTTGTCGGTTGCATCAGAAGGATTGACAGTTGCTGTAAGAGTTGCTATGTCGCCTTCTGTCATACTGAGTTCTGTCTTGTCGAGGGCAACGCTTGCAACCTCGATTACTTTTGCTTCTACGGTCACTGTACAAGTAGCGGTCTTGCCATTTGAAGAGCTTACGATAATAGTTGCCGTTCCAGCCTTAATGGCTTTCACGTCGCCATTAGCCGATACCGTGGCAACAGCCTCATCGGATGAAGTCCAGCTGAGGGTCTTGTCGGTTGCGTCTGCCGGGTTGACTGTAGCAGTCAATGTTGCAGATTCGCCTTCAGTCAGACTCAGTTCGGTCTTATCGAGTGTTACGCTTGCGACACCGATTATACCGGACTCAACGGTGACTGTGCAGGTTGCAGAGACTCCGTTAGCAGCGCTTACTGTTATAGTAGCTGTTCCTGCTTTAACTGCAGTCACTTCTCCATTATCAGATACTGTGGCTATTGACTCATCTGAAGAAGTCCAATTCAGAGACTTGTCGGTAGCGTCAGCCGGTTGGAGGGTAGCGATCAGTGAAGCGGTCTCACCTTCAGTCAGCTTAATTTCATTCGTGCTAAGGATGATTCTGGTTACATCGACAATCTTCTTTTCCACTGTTACTGTGCAGCTTGCAGACACTCCATTGGCAGAAGATACAGTGATTGTAGCTGTGCCTGCCTCCAGAGCCTTCACTTCGCCGTCTGCAGACACTGTGGCGACAGACTCATCTGAAGAAGTCCAAGTGAGAGACTTGTCAGTTGCATCCGAAGGATTGACAGTTGCTGTAAGAGTTGCTATGTAGCCTTCTGTCATACTGAGTTCTGTCTTGTCAAGGACTACACTTTCTACCTCTATCACTTTTGCAGCTACGGTCACTGTGCAAGTGGCAGTCTTGCCGTTTGAAGAGCTGACAATTATAGTCGCGGTTCCGGCTTGTATCGCAGTCACTTCTCCATTCTCAGATACAGTTGCTACGGATTCGTCGGAAGAAGTCCAAGTCAAAGACTTGTCAGTCGCATCTTCAGGATTGATACTAGCGGTGATCCAGGCTGTATCACCCTCCGTCATGTTAAGCTCAGTCTGATCAAGCAAAACTTCAGAGACATCAATTATCCATGCGTCCACATTTATGTAGCAAACTGCAGTCATGCCATTGGAAGAGGAAGCGTATATTTCAACATATCCCGGCGACAAAGCAGTGACAACAGCCTCTGCTCCATTGGCATTCACAACTGCGATACCCTCATCTGAAGAAGACCAATTGACAGTCTTATCTGTAGCATCTTCCGGCTCAATAGTCGCAATAAGTGTCACGGCATCGCCATCGATCATGCTGAGTTCGGTCTTGTCAAGGACTACACTTTCTACCTCTATCACTTTTGCAGCTACGGTCACTGTGCAAGTGGCAGTCTTGCCGTTTGAAGAGCTGACAATTATAGTCGTGGTTCCGGCTTGCATCGCAGTCACTTCTCCATTTTCAGATACAGTTGCTACGGATTCGTCGGAAGAAGTCCAAGTCAAAGACTTGTCAGTAGCATCTTCAGGATTGATAGTAGCGGTGAGCCAGGCTGTATCACCCTCCGTCATGTTAAGCTCAGTCTGATCAAGCGAAACTTCAGAGACATCAATTATCCTTGCCTCCACATTTATGTAGCAAACTGCAGTCATGCCATTGGAAGAGGAAGCGTATATTTCAACATATCCCGGCGCCAATGCCGTTACAACGGCCTCCGCTCCATTGGCATTAACCATGGCGATACCCTCATCAGAAGATGACCAATTGACTGTCTTGTCTGTAGCATCTTCCGGATCAATAGTCGCGGTAAGCGTCACGGCATCTCCTTCAGTCATGTTGAGATTACCTTCATTGAGGGAGATGCCCGATACCTCCACGATTCGCTTTTCTACTTTAACTATGCAAGTAGCAGATATGCCGTTGGCGGATGTCGCAGTAATGCTTGTCTCTCCACTTCCTAAAGCTTTGATCGTCGCATTTCTGCCATCTTCGGTATAAATGGTCGCAACCTTTTCATCAGAAGATTTCCATACCAGATTCTGGTCAGTGGCATCCCATGGATCGATATTTGCATAAAGCCATCCCTCATCACCTTCGGTAAGGGTCATTTCAGACTCGTTGAACCATACGGATGAAATCTCCACCGGCATGAAGTTGCCATCGTAGTCAGCGCTGTGTTCGTCGATATATGTGCATCCGTCACTATCCGGAGAAGCTGTCTGGCAATTGACAAATACAGGGTTTCCCCAGTAGTCACCCCGTGAATAATTCATCTTGCCAAGCTTTCTTGTTTCAGCAGGAAGCGCGGTAAGATCCGGCGACATTACAATGAAGCGGAGTGATGTAGGACTCCATTCATCATTTTCATCCTCTTTTTTGAATTTCGGGGTGCCATATAGTTTGTGGGTAGATGAAATGGAGTTTTCTAATTCCACCATATTTGATTGGTCAAACTGCATTTCCTGTGGCAACCTGATATTGAAGAAAATTGCTCCCGGCATTTCATTACCTTCAGAAATACCGAAATCCATTGAATACCGGTCATTGCCTTCCGACTTAGGATTGTTCATATAGAAGCGGATATCACCGGCGGAGCGGGTATTGAAAGCGGGCGCCTTGACAGTTCCGCCAAAATCCTCTCCGGCATCTTCCCATCCTCCGATACCGACATTCATGCCGCTCTCTTCAGATAAAGTACCGTTTATTATAATATCAGCAAGCTTATGAAGATCATTGTCGTCTACCTTGCCGGAAGCATTCACGTCGAGCGACTTGTCGGTAGACCCTGCCTTTATTGCGTTGGCGAGTAAGACCATATCGGCGAGATCGACTCTATCGTCCCCGTTAAGGTCACCCCTGTAGCGGGCGGAGGCATCAAATGCTACCGCCGTACAGAGCGTCAGAATAAGGGTGGTTATTTTAGTTGTCATCGTTTTCGTCGTTGTCAACGATTAATAAAATTTAAATAAAATTAGTTCCAGCCGCCGATTGATCCGCCGATCTCGATTTCAACCTGTTCAGGACTCTTGGAAAGGGTGACTGTAATCGTATGGCGATAGCCGGGCTTAAACGACAGCTGACCCTCCATGATGTAGCTTACATTGCCGCAGACAACTTCCACCAACGGACGTCGGGAAGAAATCCTTTGTGGCACCACAATCGCTGAATATTTTTTATCACCGGTTTTTTTAGCCTTGATAGAGCCTAAATTAGTATTGCTGTCTGCTGTGGCACCGCCATTCGACAAGTCAATATTAGCCGCAGTATATGTGCCGTGGATGAAAACCTGAGCATCTTCAGGAATATCACCGTCGCCATAGTCTTCAGCTTTTGTCAACAATACCTCGACATTGCTCAGGCAATGTGAAAACATCAATGACACAGGAGTCGTGCCTGCCTTCTGGTTTTCTGCCTTTGCCCAGAGAAAATCAGCGGAGGAAAAGCCTTCCTCGGTGCTCTGGTCTTCAGGAAGCTCGAAGCTATAGTTTTCTGTATCGTCTACACGTTTTGCATAAGGGTAATATGCGTATACGTTGTAAGAGCCTTCATTCCAGAAGTAGTTGTTTGCAGCTGCCCATGAGGAGCCGTTATACTCGAAGCAACCGTTGTTGACCATATTCCCGCCCGGCTGTAGTTCTGTCTCAGCATCCACAACAAAGAGTCCTATTTGATCTCCCTTGTCGAAACCTGCATCACTTGCACGGGATGCTGCAGACGGATGAATCGCACTTATTCTGATTATGTTGGATTTCTCTTGCGCGATCTCCTGATCCACGCTGTCACAAGCTGCAAAAGCCATTGCTGCAGCCAAAGATATAAAGGCTATTTTTGTAGATTTCATAATTATTTTGTTAGTTTTGTATTAGTTTTTTGTTGTGAACGCACATTGTCCAAGAGTTTTCTGCTTTCTCTTGACGTTAAGAATACAGGAGCTTTATGGTTAGGGATTTCTGTAATTCCATCAGTTGAATACCCTCTTGTGTTGGCAGCATTGCCCCATTCAAAGGTATCATTTTCATAAAATGAGTCAATGTCAAACTGTTCTCCGGCTTTCTCAAGAATCCTCTTTGTGATATCCAGTCGGGATATAGAATTAAAGTAAGGTATTCCAAGATTCATACAAGAATTTGCCTCTGAGCGGAAAATACCTCTGGTATATCCGAAACCACCCTCAAACACGTCGACCCTATCACTATAACGTGGATCGAATATCATATCTGACCATGGCACAAGATTCATATTGCTTGTAGTAGCAAGATTCATATACCATCCGCTTCCATGCAATGACTCAATCTGACCCGTTATTCCGGCAGTGGCAAAAGCATTTTTAATAATCAGCTCATCGCCTAACTTACCGAAACCATGCCCGCATGCCTCGTGCTGAACGACTCCGCGGTTATCCATCGGATATGGATTGGTGGTAGGAGGACAAATGCTTATGGTGACATCTCCGTCATAATAATATGTCACTCCGCCATAATCTGTAGTATTGGGAACGAGAATGATCAGGCCTTTCCTAAGATCAGAGTCTGAAATCGAAATGCCGTTGGTCTCATCTTTCAGGTAATCCAATATCAGGGTCTCATCAGGAAGAAGTTGCCCCATGCTTGCCGCATAGATGGTAGAAAATCTTGTATCTCGATAGTTGTATATGGTATTGACTCCCTTTTCCTGAGAAAGCGTCACCAAAGAATATACATCGAAATAGTCACGCATTGCATTATACGGATTTATTCCGAAGAAATGCTCCATATCCTCTTCACATTGCTGCAAGTATGCTCCGGATGCTATATCCTCACCGGTCCAGCCGTCGCCGATGAAATACAGAGGAATACCGTTGCCTTTGGAGTGACGCTGCAAAGTGACGGCTGAATCCTCGCCGTATTTATAATCATACTGAGCCACGTCTACCGACACGACCGCTGATTCGTCTGAGGATTCAAACTCAATTGTCGCATAGCGGTCGCCTGCTCCGGATGTTAGATTGCTTACAGTGACAACCACCTGAGCTTTTCCTGTACCGGAAGAAGGAGTGACAGTACACCATTCAGGATGCGCACCGAGTTTCCAACTGCCTTTGGCATTGACAGTGATGGTCTGGCTCTTTCGATTGTTGAGTGCCTGAATTTGGGAGGGAAATACACTGAAATCCTTATATGCAGAAATCCTCTTGAATTCTTTCCAACCTGGCGCTGTCCTATAGGCATTCACTGCAGAAGCCGGCACTTCAAGAAGCACATGATCCAACCCGACTCCTTCAAAAGCTCTTGAGCCTAAGAGAGGGGGAGTCTCCGCTTTACATGAAATCACGGTCAGACGCTCACATCCGGCAAATGCCTCATTGCCTATATAATCAATATCTTCGTGAAGATCGAGTGAAGTGATAAGCGAACAATCTTTGAATGTTCCTTCATTAATCGACCTGACTTTTTGGGGAATTTCAATCGTCCCTTGCAACCGGTTGCAGCCCTCAAAAGCATTATTGCCAATAACAGCAAGATCCTTTGGCCATACGATGGCTGTGAACTTATTCCATGCAAATGCCACAGACTCTATTTCTTTCAATGATTCCGGAAGCACAATTTCTCCCGAAAATCCACAGTTTTCGAATGCCCTATGCCGTATGTTTTCGATTCCTGCGGGTAGATTTAGCAGTCCCATGAAGGTACATTGATTGAAAGCTTCAGAAGGTATGGTCTTGATACCTTGCGGAATTGTCAGTCCACTGCTGAACTTTCCTTTTATTCTACCCAATTCTTTAAGAGATTCGGGAAGATGAAGGCTTCCGGTGAAATATCCATTTATGCTTCCATAGCATTCCAAGCCATCGGGCAATAACAGTTCTCCGCGTAACTCACCAAAGATATCTCCTATTCGTTTAAGAGTAGTAGGGAATGATATCTGTGTACCCGGGGCTACAACAAAGCCATGAATCTCTTCTACTCCTTCCGGAATGATTTGATTTCCTCTTACACTGCCTCCTACATTACCCAATTTCTTAAATGGGGCTTTAGGATATATAATATGGTGGATATGACCGTCGACCAGCCAACCGTTAGTCCAAATAATAGTTAGTTCATCATCCACCATTACGGCGTCTGCGAGATTGAGAGCAGAGCAGCTTTCAATATCTGTACCTATATAATATCTGTCGTCTGCATTCAGCGGACCACATATTTTGAGAGCCTCAATCTTGGCGGGATCTGTTCCCAATGCCTTCAGAGCCTCTTTGAGGGTACCTGCCTCGGTGACATTGACAACCATATATTCATACATTAAGCCGTCATGGAATGCAGGATCATCTATCCAAGCAGTGATGCTTTCAGGCAACAGAGTGACAATATAATCTCCTGAATCTGATTTCTTGTCTACTTTGATTGTGAATGTGTGCATCTTGCCGGAGATAAATGAAAGGTCGGATTCCTTTTTCAATTGATAGTCCTTCCCATCAACATTCAAGCCTATCACACACTTTCCGGCACCGACAGTCTGAGGCACCACTACAGCACGATAGTCGGTCTTATATGTAAGGGGATATATCCTTTCACATTTGCCCTCTCCTGCAGCTATAGTTTGCTTTTCAATGTTGATGACAGCATCCGGAACAGTATTGTCGATCCACACTATTTTTTCCAATTTGGCAAATTCATCTGCGCCGAAACCATCACCAGCTTCCAGTATGACGGTGACGCCTGCCAAAGCATGGCGGTATTCCAGATTGATAGTCTCGCTTGTCGGGATTATGCCCATAGCTTTTGCCCATAGGAAATCGGACTGTTCGTATGCAGACAAAGTGCCGGAAGTCGATTCCGTATTCTGACGAGTCGCTACGCTGAATGCATAGCTCAATGGATCAGAAATCGAAGAGTCAAAAGGATAGTACCCATAGACATCAATCGGCGTCGAATTATCATTCCAATAGAGTGTGGTAGAGCCGGTCCATCTGTCGGTCTCGTCTGAATAAGTAAACTTTACATTCTTGGCATGAAGGTTTTCATTGCCAAGCGAACAGGGATTGCCATCTTCATAATCGGAAATGAAGATACCCATGACGTCTCCGTGGGCAAATCCGGTGTCAGATGCGCGGGAAAGTCCTCCGTATCTGCCGGAAAGGACAATCTGCGTGTCTCGCGAATCATCGGGTTGCTTATCGTTGAAATAAGAATCCTGGCATCCGCTCATGGCAGACAAACATGCAAAGAGCAGTATACAGGTCCTTACTTTTATTTCATATCTATTCATCTTGCATATTTGTGTTAATGTTTGTAACTGTTAGCCCTTACTCCTTTAAAGTCCCGCCTTGGCGAGCTGTTGATTATTATCGGTGCGCTGTTTTGCACGGATGTCTTAAGCAAGGACTGAGTTGCCGAAGCTCGCGATCCAAGTGTAAAATCCCGTCCCCAATCACGTGAGTCCTTGGCAAGGAAATCTTCATAATTGAATGTCTCTCCGGCATAATCCATGATTCTTCTTACCGCCAATTCACGGCACCAAGTCGACATGTACGGCACGTTGTTGTTCATGACCGAATTATATTCCGAACGGTAGACACCTCTTGCATGGAAGTATCCACCTTCCCATATATCCACAATGTCGTTGACTCTTCGGTCACTCAGCATATGTCTCCAATGCACGTCGGCGTTTTTTGAACTTGTCGACAAGTTCAAGCCCCATCCCTTGACATGCATCCCCTTCAAATTGGGAATGTGACCGCAGCATACGCAGGTGCAACCTACAATGGAATGATTATGATAGATGTATTCGTCAGCAAGCTTTGTAAAGGCATGACCGGCAGCCTCGTGCTGAATCAGACCACGCCAGTCATTGGGATAATCACATTCGCTTTTCGGACATATAGACACTGAAGTACCATTGTCGAACATGTATGTCAAACCATCGTAAGCATTGGAGTTTGCAACAAGAATGCAGGTCAATGTATCAAAATCCTCTTCTTTTATCGGCGTATTATCTAAACAATAGCAAGCAACATAATCAGATGCACAGGTTATACGGCTGTCGTAACTCATGTTGCCGAAAGTGGTGCTGAATTTTGGATTACGTAAATAATTAACCGATCCAATACCGCTCTCATAACTCATGGCGAACGCTGTATAGACATTGAAATAGCCTCTATAGGTCTTAAAGGGCTCGAGATCAAAAAACCTTTCCGTTGCCTGTTGCATATCATCAAGATATGTGCCATTAGCAATGTCTTCCGCATCATAACCGTCACCTACAATCACAATATTTACTCCTTGTTTACCAAGTGTATGCTCCTGCAAAGTGAAAGACTGATCCTCGTCATACTCATAATCAAATTGGGCGACACTGAAAGAAGTGGTGAAATTAGTACCTTCAAGCTGTACTTTGATCTCTCCTCTACGGTCGGCTGAACCATGAGCCATCTCATCAATTGAAATAGTCATAGTGGATTTTCCGACTCCGGAGGTCGAAGAAATATGAAGCCAATCAGGGCATTCGGTTACTTTCCATTGTTTTCCTGCATCGGCGTTGAGTACTACATCCCTGCTGCCACCTTTGTTCAGAACTTTTGCTATCTGAGGTCTAAATACGAGATTGTGGTAAGCCGAAATTCTTTTGAATTCTTTCCACCACTGGGCATTCTGGTAAAGAGCAATAGATTTTTCAGGCACAACAAGAGTGAAATTGTCTTTATGTATTTGTTCATTAAAGCCGCTGAAAGGGTCATTGATCAATGAAGGGGGCTCAACAGCATCACATCTTAACTCTTCAAGAGAATAACATCCGGCGAAAGTGGCGTCTGTCCACCATGCCATATCACTGTCATCACCACCTATCACTTCTACTCCAGATGGTATTCTAATATACTTTAGATTCTTGCAGTTAAGAAAAGCACCTTGGTTTATTCGTCTGACATTCTCAGGAATAACAATTGAATCAGTAAGATAGATGCACCCATTGAGCATGTCCCTCGGAATGACCTCAAGAGATGTGGGGATATTTATATGGTTTATCTTACTTCCAGCAAACGCACCCTTGCCAATTTTCTTGATGCTGTTGGGAAGATAGATATCTCCGCGCACTTCACTCCCATATACATCAAACTGACTGCCATATCCTACTCCTCCAAAAGCGCAATCAGCAATTTCCTCAGCACCATCCGGAATATAGACACCTGTGACTTTTGTATTATTAAACGAATTCGGTATTCTTTTCATGCCAGCTGGGAAAACAACAGTACCAGTCAAAGGCGTACCAGAAAATGCATAATCCCCAAGATACCGTATACCCGATGGAATGCGTGCTTCTCCTGATGTATTACAGCAGTTAGAGAAGGCATTGTTGCCAATATACTTTAAATTATCTGGCAGTAATAATTCATTAGTGAATTCGCATCCATTAAATGCCTCACTACCTATATATTCCAATGTGGTCGGAAGAACAAGAGAACTAATGTGATGACTATCAGATGCGTAACAACCAATGCATCCATCTCCGATCCATTTTACACCTTCTGGTATTGTCAACGTGCCTGTTAGTGGTAAGTGTGAAAGGGCCGCAACTCCGATATATTTACAATTGTCTGGCAAATCTATATGACTCAATCGTGTAGCATGACTTGCATCGTTACCTCCGAAGAACCATTCTGAAAGCATATGCACAGGCAAAGCATCATCAAAAGTATCTTCTTCAGTTATAATTCTTCCATCATTAAATATACCCCACCCTGGTAGATCTCTATTAACTTGCGCGTAGTACCCATCTGTCAAATGTATTCCAGTTGTTCTGAGTTCCTTCATATTCAATGAAAGCAAACCTCTGAAGTTATTGTTGAAGAAATTGAAATCTTCCTGATTCATTGTTCCTGTCAATTTTAGGTACTCAATGCTCTGAGTCTTGATACCAGCCTCTTTTATTACGCTTTCAAATGAACCGGGTTCAGGGCAATCAATCACAGTATATGCTTTTGTTGATGCATTATGTCCCACTGCATCGTTTTCCCAAGGAGTGATGTCTTCATTGACAAGGGTAAAGGCATAGTCACCTTCCGGCTTCTTGTCAACCTTTATTACGAATCGGTGAAGCTTGGATGGAGAATATTTCATTTCGCTGTTGCGCATGAACTGATAAGAATCAGCACCAATGGAAATCGTAACAAGGGTTTTACCTGCATCTACAGATTGTGGAGCGACAATCGCCCGATAGTCGTTTCCTACATTATAGGGATGAATTTTGGCAATTCCTGCATTTTCAAGAACTGAAATTTTTCCTGTTGACAGGTCGATCAAGGTATTGGCAATGGTATTGTCAATAGTGACATCTTTCTCAAGATCATTCCACTCTCCATCAAAACCGTCGCCCTCTACAAGAGTCACAATCACACTTGCCATCATATGATTATGAAGGAGTTCAATCTTTTTCCCTGGCTGTACGCCTGATGCCTTTGCCCAAAGGAAATCGGATGCCTCATATCCGGTCAAGCCTGAGACTTTGTCGACATCGCCTTGATCTTTGGAAATTGTGAAGTTATAATTTTTCACATCTTCCATATACTCTGCAAAAGGATAATAACCGTATGCATCAACCGGAGTATTATCATCGGTCCAGTAAATTTTTGCAGATCCATTCCAGTCAGCGTCTGCCTCTGAATACACAAACTTTATATTGTCGGCGTGGTTTTCACGGGATTTCAGGTCGGAGGGTGCATTTCCATCGTAATCGACGATATACACTCCAATGGCATCACCGTCAGCGAAACCATTGTCATCGGCACGAGTGACATATTCCTGTTCGATTCTGCCCGATATGTAGATTTCCTTTCCTGATCCCGAATCCTGTCCATTTCTCAGGTCGGTATAATCAGAACACCCATAACATATCAGAGCCAAAGTCAATAGGGGTGAATAATTATAATATCTCATCTTATAATATGTTATAGTTGTTATTGAGGACATCCTTCTCGAGAATCCTTGGCAATAAAATCATCAAGGTTGAATTCATTGCCTGAAAGCGACATTATTCGCCTTACTATCAATTCTCGGCTTATGGTGTTGTAATATTGAATATATGTGGACATACAACTCTGATTCTCAGAGCGGAAAATTCCGCGCAGGTGGCGGAGAGCCCCTTCGTAGACATCCACTATATCGCTATACTTCGGATCATAAATATAGTGGTTCCAAGGCAAATTATTCACAGCGCCGGACAGAGACACATTTCCATACCAGCCCTTTTCCTTGGCAGCCTTATATTCTCCCATAGTATTACAGCCGGGACACGTGCAGCCGCGCATAAATTCGTAGTGATACACATATTCCGGGGCAAGTTTTCCGAAAGCCAATCCTCCGGCATAATGCTGTATGGTGCCTCTGAAATCATAAGGATATGTATCTTGTGAATAACCGCATAATGCCACGTCAGCCTCAGAATCAGAGTGATCTACCATTCCAACAAAAGACTTATAATTGGGCACAATTACAATCAGAGCACGAGAAGAATTAAACTTAGGATCTACAGAAGCTGCGTAGGCTCGCACCTTACTCCAATCAATAGCCACGCCTTCTTCGTCACGGAAATCGAATTTTGTAGTCTGCATACTGTTTTTCGCTATTCCTTTGTCCGGAGATACAGCTGTTGCAGCAGACACAGTGAAATAATCTTTATAGCTCTTATACGGCTCGATAGCGAAGAAAGCAGAATATGCCTCATCGATCATTTTTTTGTAAGAGCCATCTGCAATGTCACTTGCGGTGAACCCTTCTCCCACAAACATTACCGGGATTTCTTCACCCCCTGCAGTTGCCTTGTTGAGTGAAATCTCACTGTCTTCACCTCTTTCGTATGCAAGCTGGCGAACAGATACAGAGGTTGTGTAATCTTTGTCTTTTAGTTTGAACACGACCTCTCCTTCCCTTTGGTTGCCTACAGTTGTTGCTGCAACCTTGATAGATAACTCATTGCGTCTCATATTGCCGGATGATGGAGTGACTGTCACCCAATCAGGGCAGGAAGCGACTTCCCAATCACCTTCCGAACGAAGAAGTGTATTATATTTAATTCCCTTGTCAAGACATTGAATTTCTGAGACACCTACGGACATTTCATGATAGGCTGTTATGAAACGTATCCTGTTCCAACCTTCTGTATTACGATAAAGCTCAACGCTTTCTTCGGGAACTTGGAGAATTAGATGATCAAAATTGCAATCACCAAAAGGATGATAGTAGTCATCACCTTTGTCAATGCCGTCAAGAACAGGAGGAACAGGATTCAAACAGATTAGTGTCTGTAAATTTCCCGCAGAATGGAATGCTCCCTCTCCTATAAAGCTGCAGTACTTGCCGATAGTCACTGATTTAACTTGGCTCGTAGCAAATGCTGCTCCTTCTATAGTCAAAATAGAATTAGGCAAGACTATGCTGTTCAGTTCAGCACCATCACCAAAGCATTGTCCGGGAATTACCTCAACTCCATCCGGAATTACCATGTCGCCTAATCCACGTGCACCTAAAAAACATCTATAACCAATTTCACGAATGGAAGAAGGAAGTGTCAAGCCAGCATTGAAAACACAACCTGCAAATGCAGAACCTTCAATATGAGTCACTTTCGACGGAATATTGACTTTATTGATAAATCGCTTGCCATTGAGGGCTGCTCCTTTAATCTTTCTTATATTTTCATGTAAGTTTATTGTCACACCTCTAGTGAAACTAGGAAATATTGTACCCACTTCGGTCACAAATTCTGGTACAATCAATTCTCCTACACCATCAAACTCTATTCTTTCAAATGCGTTTTCTCCTAAATATTCCAAATTATCCGGTAACCTAAAAGTACCGGTAACAGTAATATAGTATGGGTTATTCACACTATTTCCAAATGCGTTGTCTCCAATATATTTCAGCGTCGAAGGAAGATTTAACTCACATCGGAATGAAGTCGCTCCGAAAGCATTCTTGCCTATATATTCAAGTTTGTCATTAAGAACCAGTTCTCCAGCCTCTCCGATCCAGCCAAAAGCGGCATCTTCGATATGCTTGAGATTTTTTGGGAGCACTAAGGAAGAGTTTACATCAAGACCAATTTCACGGAATGCATTTCTCCCGATAAATTCAATATCATCAGATAATATGATCCGCCTTAGTGTTGACTTACCATAAAAAGCCTCATCCGGAATTGCATTGTCAACATGATAGGTTACATCTTCCCAATGATTAGGTGAAGTTTCTACATTCGGTCGAACCCATTCCATATCTTTGCAGAGTGTCTGTTTCATATTCAACATGGCAAGCTCATACATTTCCTCTCGCATGAATTCAAAATCTTCAGTATTTATCGGACCGATGATCTTAAGATTCTTGATTTTTGAGAAGTCCTTGCCCATTGAAATTATCGACGCCTTCAGAGTACCCGGTTCAGATACGGTAACTGATGTATATCCATACTCAAAGAAATTATGTGTCAACTGGTCGTTTTCCCAAGGTGTGATTTCTTCATTGACAAGAGATACTTCATAATCACCTTTATCTTTTTTGTCGATTTTGATGGTAAAGTTGTGAAGTTTCCCGTCGGCATAGACCATATCGCTGCTTCGAGTCAGGTTATACGCCACTCCATCAACAGTAATTCCTATTACGGACTTACCGGTTGCTACTGTCTGAGGCACCACAACCGAGCGGTATGCACCTCCGGGTTCCTGGCACATCACGATATTGCGGTCGTATGCTCCAGAAGGTGTCACAGTACCCTTTGAGAGATCCACATTTGAGGTGCGCACAGTATTGTCTACGGTGACATACTTCTCCAGTTTGGTCCATTCGTCGTCGTTGAAACCGGAGCCTTGCTGAAGGACTACCTTCACACCTGCCATGATGTGACTGAATGTGAGTTCCACTTTTTTGCCGGGTGTGGCTTTGGAGGTCTTTGCCCATAGGAGGTCGGAGGCTTCGTAAGCACCCATGGTCCCTTCGCTACCGGTAACACTTTGGTCGGCTTTGACCTCGAAGCTGTAGGCATTGACGTCGCTTATGCCATTGCTGAAGGGATAGTAGCCGTAGACGTCGGCGGGAGTGATTGGGTCTCGCCAGTAGATGTCGGTGGAAGCACCCCATGTATTGGCGTCGGCATTGTAGGTCATAGCCACATTGTTGACCTGATTGGCACTAAGCGTCAGTTCGCCAGGTTCTCCTCCTGAGTAGTTTACCACGAAGAGACCGAAACGGTCGCCGTCCGCGAAGCCGCTCTCGTCGGCACGCGTGTCGCAGACTTGGTCGATCGATGCCTGAAGTTCGAAACGTAGGCCGCTTCCTCCGTCATCGGGACGGAAGACGTGCAGCTCGTCGGAACATCCGAGCAAGACCATCGGCAACAGTGGAGTGACAGCAAGTCTGATCAGTCGATTGTTGTCTTTCTGTTTCATGATTATTTGATAATTGAATTAATTGACATATTATGTAGTGGTATGAAAAAAGCGGGAGCCTATTGCTGCCCGATCCGCTATTCAAGGTCTTAGGACGTACCCTTTCACCGGAACGAGCAACAGACTCCACGCTGTATATATGTAAACACCCCAAACCCACTTCAAGCCAGCTACGGCTTGAAATGAGCCCGTGTAGGTATCAACATACCCGTGACGTCTATCGCTGCCTTGCCCTTAAGTGAAAGTCAGAGTGTCCTAAGTTCTGAATAGCTAAGAACAAGCGTCAATACACGCTTTTTTTTTAATTTCTAAATATTTCCCGCTGCCCGACTTGATATCTACTCTTAGATGGCCCCACAGCGTGGATTCGGTTGCAAATTTAATGATTATTTTTTATTTTACAAAGAATTATCAATTATTATTGTAAAAAACTGAAAATTTCATCAAAATTGACACTGTTTCTATTGCTGACTTGAATTCTTGTCAGCTCTTGTTTCCTTATTAATTCTGAGCAAATCTGAAAGAGATGCGACTCTTGAAAAGAGAGTTCTGAGCCTCGCGACGATAAATGACGCACTCGGAGAGTGCTCGCTACTCTGAATGACTTGGTAGTATTATTTGGAGAGGAGAGTGAGGACTGAGGGGATGAGTTGGCGTACTTTTTCGCCGAAGCGGACTTTATAGGATTTGGAAGCAGGGTCGTAGCTTTCTACCGTGCCTTCGCCGAAGACGCGGTGTGTGACTTTAGTGCCAGCTGTCCAAACTGCATTGTCGCCCCCTCCCAATTCTTCGTCGAGGGTGCGCACCATGTTTTTTGTGCCTTCGAGCAGTGTCTTGTCAGGGTTCCCTTCGACTTGGATCAATCCCTTGGCTATCTCGGATATGAAGCGAGATGGATATTTCAAAGCCCCGCTTTCATTCAAGTAGCCTTCGGAGTCGGAAAGATATAGCATGTCTTTTGCCCTGGTCACGGCTACATACATAAGGCGACGCTCTTCCTCCTCGCCATCGATGCGCCGCTCGCGGATGGAGCGGTGATTAGGAAACACGCCTTCAGTCAGGCCCATAATGAACACATATGGATATTCCAGTCCTTTGGCTTGATGAATTGTCATCAGCCTGACTTTGTCTTTGTCTTCCTGATGGTCGGTATTTGTATAAAGCGCTATCTCGCTGAGGTAATGATATAGGTCTGATTCTCCATCTTCGAAGCGGGTAGCCTCGAACTCTATCATTGAATTGATTAATTCGGCTACGTTTTCCAGTCGTTCCTCTTCTTCGTCGGTGCGATACATCGTGTCAAGTCCGCTTGTCTGCATCAGACGTTCCGTAAGGTCTGATACCTTCAGCCCTTCTGCAATTGACCTGGCGTTTTCAATAAGCTCTATGAATTCCCGGATAGGTTTCTTGCCGAAAGCAGGTTCGGCAATGTGGCGGCGTAGTGTAGGGTAGAGGTAATCGCCCTCCGACTCTGCAATCTGCTTGAGCTTGCCGAGTGTAACGCTTCCGAACTTGCGTGCCGGGACATTGACTATGCGTGTGAACGCCATATCGTCGTTTTCATTGGCTGTAAGACGGAGATAGCTGATGATATCCTTGATTTCCTTACGTTCAAAAAACCTGACGCCGCCCCAGACAGTATAGGGAATCTTTCTTTTCAGCAAAGCCTGCTCTATGCGTCGGGACAGGAAAGAACTGCGGTAGAGGACAGCATTGTCGATAAACCGGCTACCTTCAAGCGCATTGTTTTCAATGGTGGAGGCAATCCATTCAGCCTCTTCGCTTTCGCTTTTGCAATGATTCCATATCGGCAGGCGTTCGTTAAGACGTACGGCGGTCAGTTCCTTGCGTATCCTGTTCTTATTGTTGGATATGATGCTGTTGGCTACAGCAAGTATATCAGGGGTGCTCCGATAGTTGATGTCGAGAATAATGTCGGTGTCTGCCTTGAAATTGACGAATGTTTTTGGAGTGGCTCCGCGCCACTCGTATATGGCCTGATCAGGGTCGCCTACTACAAACAGGTTGCCATGATGGGAGGCAAGAATCTCGATAAGTTTCCAATCATCGCCACTGCAATCCTGCACCTCATCTACCATGACGTAGTTAAGTTTCTCACACCAGTATTTCCTTGCATCCGGAAAATGTGTGAGAATGTAGGTTGCCATATATATTATGTCATCATAGTCGAGTGCAAACTGCTTACGCTGCAGCTGGATATATCTTACCTTGACATCGGGGGCACCGATGGGAGCACCCGGCATTAGATATTTGGCGATATATCCGTCAGGGTCATAGCCTTTCAGGGCAGCCACATCTTTAAGAAGCCTTTCCGCAGTGTTCTTCTTTCGGTCGATACCGAATTCCTGCATAGCATCCTTGGCAAGATCCTTGGCATCGGTCTCGTCTATGATCGTGAAATTTTTAGGATAGCCCAACTTATAAATTTCGCGGCGCAATAATTTTACGCAGAAGCTATGGATAGTGCAGATAAGGTCGTTGACATTACCACGGTCTACCATCCCGGCTATACGATGCTTCATTTCCTGGGCAGCCTTGTTTGTAAAGGTAAGGCAGAGGACATTGCCGGGGGATATGCCTAATTCATTTACAAGAAAAGCAAAACGATGGGCGAGCACACGGGTCTTGCCGGAACCAGCTCCGGCCACGACGCGCACACGTCCTTCCGTGGCCTCCATGGCCTGATTTTGCTTTTCATTTAGATTCATAATAAGCCCCCGCCCCTAAAGGGGAGTAAATATTTAATAGTTGATCGTTAATAGTTGATCGTTGATCGTTAATCGTTAGAAAGAAGGGCAACTGCCATGGCGGCGATGCCTTCACGGCGTCCTGTGAAACCGAGTTTTTCAGTTGTCGTGGCTTTGACTGACACGCAGTCGACGTTGACTTCCATTACGTTGGCAAGAGTCCGGCGCATTTCGTCGATGTATGGGCGGAATTTTGGTGCTTCTGCACATATCGTAATGTCGCAGTTAGACAGTTCGTAGCCATATCCGCGGATGAGTTTCATCACATGTGAGAGCAGGATCTTGCTGTCGATACCCTTGTATTTAGGGTCAGAGTCGGGAAAGTGTTTCCCGATGTCGCCGAGGGCGAGAGCACCCAGGATTGCATCGCACAGGGCGTGGATGGCCACATCGGCATCGCTGTGGCCGAGAAGACCGTGGGTGTGAGGTATTTTGATGCCGCAAATCCATAGGTCGCGGTCTTCTACCAGTTTATGGACATCATATCCTTGGCCGATGCGGAACATAACGATTAATGATAAATGATAAATTATAAATGATGAATTATCATCATGATACATCATGATTCATCTTGATAAATCATGATATATCCACATTCTCAATTCTCAATTTTCAATTCTTAATTCTCAATTCAAAATTAGCGGCGGCGTTTGCCGAGGAGGTCGCGGATGCCGTCCATGTCGAAGCTCAGGGTGAAGCGCATGGTCTGGTCGAGGGGGGAGCTTTGGGCGGTTGCCAACATATATGAGGCGTCGAGTCGAACCACGTTGAGTGAGAATCCGGCTCCAAAACCGAAATAGCTGCGTCCACCTTTCATGGCATTCTCATAATTATAGCCCATTCTCACGAAAAACTGATCATTGTAGGAATACTCGGCACCCAAAGAAACGTTGATTTCCTTCAATTCTTCTGAGAAACCTCCCGGCGCATCAGAGAAACTCTTGAAGATACCGGTGATGGGCGACATCGTTTCCCATTTTTGAAGAGCTTCGTCGAAGGCTGCCGCATTCTGGGCCTCATCTTTATCAGGGTCATAGTATGCGCCTCCGGAATTGATATAGTCGCTTTCCCTGGGTTTTGTCGGCACAAGAAGCTTGTTGAGGTCGAGGCCTACAGAAAGCAGGTTATAGTCGGCAAGAGGGAACGTGAAGTTGGTCCCGAGCCTGAGGTTTGTCGGGAGATAATAATAGTTGGTGCCGTGGTCGTAGCTGACCTTCGAACCAATATTGCTGATATTGAACCCCCAGCTCCATTGGCACTCGCTTCGTCCGATCATCGGGAATGTAGTGTAGTATCCGCTCAGATCGACGGCGAAAGCAGATCCGGCAGTATTTGTATCGCCCGAGTACGAATCTTCATAAGAAAGGTCAGAGAGAATATAGCGTAAGACGACGCCCATGCCGAATTTTTCGCTAAGCTTGCGCGAATATCCGAAGTCAAGGGCAAACTCATAAGGATTGATGGTATTCGCTCCCCCTTCATCCACAATTACTTCGCCAAGCGAGAAATAGCGCAATGATGCACTGATAGCCTGATTGTCGCTGCTTCCAAGTTTGAGATAGCCGCTTACATCAGCAAGGAAAATGTCGTTCACGATCTTGCGGAGCCATGGGGTGTAGCTTATGCCTACACCTCCGGCAGAATATGCGAAAGCATATTTCGACGGGTTCCAGAATTGGGCATTGATGTCGGCATCAGTAGCCGCACCGAGATTGCCCATGGCGCTGCCACGGGCATCAGGAGTGATACTAAGAGTTGTCACACCGGTCTGGACAGGATTGAATTCGTTGTCCTTTATATCGTTGCCGTTTTGCGCGAAGGTATATGACGCGCATAGGGCGGCTGCAATCGTGCATAGTGTTCTTGAAGTTGTCATGACTAAATAACGTTAAGACAGACTTGATTATTACACAAAAATGATGCCATGGCTGTTTTTATCGTATGTTGAATCCAAGGGACTCTGTTCCGTTCAGGTAAAGGCGGGCTCTTGATTCGGGCTGAACAGCCGGCCCTTGTCCGGCTAAGCCGAATAAGATGATGTCGCCCGTCTTAAGTGTATTGTCGCGGCTGAGGGCTGCTATCGTATCTTCAATGCCCGGAATCAGCATTTCATTATCCCAAGATGATTCCATAGCTTCTTCTCCTGCCACATCAAGAGTGAGGGCGCACCCGCATCCCGACACTTCACCAAACGGCAGCTGAATGAATTTCCCCATAGCCAAACATTTGTCGTAGCTGAGGGCTTGTGTCCAAGGTAGTCCTTGCCGGCTGAGATTTTGGATAAGGTCGGCAGCCACAAAAACTACTGCCGGGGCCACCGCTTCCACATAACGATGTGCAAACCGGTGGGCAATCCCTTTGCCAAGCCTTCCAATCTTGACGGCAAGTGCCAAGCGGGCCTCAAAGCGGGATGCAAAGTCAGGCACGAAGTAGGGATTGCCACCTTGCAAAATGCCGGATTGAGATATAAGCGTCCATATCGGACCTGTTTGAAATTCCCTTGAATCCGGAGAAATCAGGTTGTTGACTATTGCGTATATTGTCATTTTGCAGGGATTGCTATTTTTTTGCTATGTGAAGTGGAAAGCCCGTCTTCAGATGTGACGGTTGCCCTGAGTGTATAGATGCCTCTTGGGAGTCTGTTGCCGTTAGAGTCGTTGATATCCCATGACAGGGTGAACGAGCTGTTGCTGTTGGAATAAGCCTTGCGGTCGGTGCTCCAAAGGAGATTTCCTGAAAGGGAGAAGCATTCCAACTTGCATTGCAGCGAGCAGAGCGCTCTGTCGGTGGTGACCTTCATGTCAAGTTGATCCCTTTCCCTGCTATACAAAGAACTGATCTCAATGACATCCGGACGCATGTTGAGCCCTACCTTAAAGTCGATAGCCTCGCTGCTTGAGTTGCCAGCATTGTCCCATACTGTCAAGGTCAGACGGTGGGAGCCTGGCTCCAATCCTGAAAGGGGATATGCGATGCTTCCTTTGGTTTCATCGAGGGGATCCGGGAAGAAGTAGTTGCTGACGTCGTCAAATACCTTGTCGGAATCAAGAATCAGGCTCATCTTATGTCCGATGCCGGCGTCTGACATATTGATGCCGCTTTCGTCGCTCACGACAGCCATAGCCACAGGGTTGGAATGTACAGTGCCGGTTTTATTGCCTGAAGTGACACCGAAGTTTTCTATGGCAGGACCTTCAAAGTCGTCGGTTGAGTTCTCGTCATATCCAAAGACATACAGCATATCGGTGGATCCGTTGGCTTCTGACTTTATTTCGGGATCATAGGCATACATGGATATGAGGGCGGGAGAGTAGTTGTTGGATATCTCAGACGGCATAAGGATGGTAGCCGACCACTCTCCATTTGCAACCATAGTGCTTCCGGTAGCGAGCTTGCTCGACCTGTCAAGATATTCCGACACCTTTCCGGTATCGCCCCATCCGTGAGTCTCGATGCTCTTCTCGGCATCGAAAAGAGTGTATTGTATGGGGCCGTTGAAATTAGCGGTGTTGCCCTCGTTGTCAATGATTCTTCCTGAAATCCTGACGGTGGAACGAGCTTCTATGATCGGTGCATCCGAGATGTCGGCAGCCACAGGGAAACCGTTGATGGAATCGATGGCCACTGAATGGTAGGCCACAGGCATGCGCAAGGCGGGATCGCCAAAGAGATGATACCGAAGCATGTTGTCATCAGGCTTCGCCATATTGTTTTTGCCGAATCTCAGAATGTCGCCGAGCCGTTGACCCAAGCCTACGCTGTCTTTACGGAACACTTCTCTCGAGACTGAGTTTGTGATGGATTCGTTTTTGCTGATCAAGACAGTCCTGCTGGGTGTGATGACAGCAATGGCGCCACCTGCAGGGTTGGTAAGCATGATTTCTGCCCCGCTTATGTCGACATCATCCCATTTGCCAAAGCTGCACGTGGCAGCATAAAGCACCGGAAGGTATTGATTCGACATATTGTTTATGTCGCCCCACGTCAATAGCTTTTCGTGTCCCCATTCCTTGGGGTTGGCATGACCAATATATGTGATAAGGGCTGTACCCTCCTTTTGCCATTTCGTGAGTACGCGTTCTTTGGCATCCGGGAATGTAAGCCCGGCACCGGTCTGCTTGCGCTCAAAAGCGTCGAGAAACACGCGATCGTAGGCATAATGAGGTCCGGCATTGCCGTTCATCATATTCTTGATTGCAGCCTTCGCTTGCTCAAGATGCTGTGCGGAATCGCCATCGTCGGCAATGACCATCACATTATTGCGCCATATCCCATAAATTGGATCAGTCATATATGACTCCAGCTTGGAGACCGCAAGGTCAGCCTCGTAGGCAGACGTGACAGGATAACGTCCCACCCCGACAAGTTGCTTCCTTGAATACATGGGGCGTTCTGCCGTTTCATCTTCGAGCATTGATATGAAGTCGTCGGTGCAGTAAGAACTTGCCTCTGTGAATCCGGTAGGAGACTGCCATATCAAGGTCCTGGGATAACCTGCCTTCACGGTTTCCGGATTCTTTCCCTTCTGATCGTAGGTGGGTCTGCCCATAAGGAGGCAATAACCGAATTTCCTGCCCTCGGGGTCGTTTTCGCTTCGGTCTACCCACATTTTCAGCAGTTTCCGGAAGGCTGAAACATCGGGATTGCCGCTTGAGAACTCATTGAAGATCTTTTCGGGGGAAAGCACATGGACTACCATGCCGTCGTGATTGCGATGAAGATCTGCGATGCGCTGAGCTGCGGCGGAGAATTCGTCGGGAGTGATAATGACCATGTCAGGAGTAGGAAGCGCATGTATGTCTTGATTTGCAACCGAGAACCTTCCCGGAACCGACGCACCTTTTACCGAAGGTTCCAAGGCTATGAATTCCCTGAATCCGGCATCTTTTATGCCTATGGTAAGCGATTTGCTGCCCGGATCATACGCACCTTTCACTTCCTTTACATCCCATGGATTTGTGACATCCCAAATGATGGTGTTTTCAGAAACCCCGCTGATGGCATATGCAGTATTCGAAGAAGGATTCACCATGAAATGTAGTTTTGAATCCTTGAGAGCCAGTTCCCTTTCATACTCAACTTCAATCCAGTCGAGGCGAGCCATGTTGACAGACCCGACCGGGGAGAACTCAATATCCACCTTAAGCGAATTGCCGGATACGGATGCATTATTCAGGGCGATTGTTGTCCTGTAAAATTGTTCGCTTGATGTGACGCATGCTATTTTATTGTCGTTAGCGTCGGAAATTACCTCCCCATTGGCCTTGACCGAGTATCCGCCGGCTGTCCCGGTGCCGGAGATGTTGGCGGCAAACTTGACACGGATCCTGGTATCATCTCCAACCTTGCCGCTCAGGTCGAAATCAAACGACTGGGATTTGGTGGCCCTGAAGTCTTCTCCGAAATAATCGCGGCCTGAATTGGCACATTGAAGGAGATCCCGCTCGTGTACGAGCTGGCAAGTGAAAGTCTCTTCCAACGGCATATCATCGGCATCAGAGAGGTCGATGGATCCTGTTTCGGAAGAAGGCTTCACATTGCTCAGGAAATAAAATGAGGATTCGCCATAAGGATTTATGGTGTGGTCGTATTTCATTTTTGATCCGGATACTTTTGGGGAAATGATACCGGTGGCATAGAAAGTAATGGATCCATCGCTGCCGCGCACTACAGGCACAGGGGGGAGATCGTCGGGATGATCTGGGGTCAGCGCCTCCGATATCATGCGTCCTCCATATCCATAGACGTAGACGGAATTCGGATCGCTGAATCCAAAATTATTCAGATTCTGCTTTGTCAGCGTCTGCAATCCGGGAGTAGAAATGTCAATCTTCACCCATTTGCCACTTGAAAGCACTGATGATGATGCATATTTGGCAGGGTCGGCTGCCATTATGCCAAATGCTGATATGATCGACAATGCCAAAGACAGGACTATCTTGGCAGATTGATTTGATAAATATGTGGAATTATTTCGTTTCACGATCGTAATAATATATAATTTCTATTAATTAACGTATTTAGTGCCCTTATATTGTTGCTTTGAGATAAAGTCGGTCCATTCTTCACGAGATCCGCCGAAAACGTTAAGATCCACTTTCCCGTTTACCCCTTTTACGCTTCCGCTGTGATGATATTGCCAGAAATTCCATGGCTCCGCAATGGGATTGGTCGTGAAAGCGCATATCCAGAGTGAATTGCCCGGGAAAGAGTCGGCAAGATATTCATAATAGTCTGCCTTATTGCAATATAGAGTGGGAGCGAGCCCACGCAAATTAAGATAATCTACCATCCCAGCTATGCGGTCTTTGATCAAGTCAGTAGTGATTCCTTTCGGATTTCCTGAAGACTCCACGTCGATGGCAACCCCCAATTCAAGTTCGCGGTCGCCGATGGTCTCAAGAAAGTTGATGGCTTGCTCCACACCGTCTTTGTCAAACCTGAAGAAATGATAAGCACCACGTTTAAGACCGGCTTTGCCGGCTTCATCATAGTTTCCGGCAAATCTGCGATCATGGAAAGTGACACCCTCCGTAGCCTTTATCCAGACAAATTCCATACCATCTTTCACGGCAGATTTGAAATTGATCTTTCCGTTATGTGCGGAGATGTCGAAACCGGCAACGGGGTATCGTTCCCTGTCGACATAAGGAGGAGACGTGCGGAAGTTGATCCAAGCCGCGTATGCCGCCCACACCAAAAGAGCCGCTGCCAAGAGGAAGCAGAGGAAAATAAAGATGTCACTCTTTCGGGTGTTGATGTCGGCCAGTATCTTCATTATCTCTACAAAATTAATAAGAATTGAGCATCTGACCAAACGGAGAAGTATAAAAAAACAATAAATTCCAAAATTTTTATTAATTTTGCATCTTGAAATGGGAGAAGCTATATATCATATATTAGTAATAGCGGTAGCGCTTGTAGGAATCTTGAGAGGGTTCAATGCAGGATTGATGCGTCAGGTGTCGGGTGTGCTTGGCTTTGTGTTTGGCATAGTCGCTGCCCGGGCGCTGGGTCCTGACTTTTCATCGTGGCTTGCAGGGTGGCTTCCGCAGGTGTATCATCCGGTAGCCAAGACATTTTTTATCTCAATATTAGGCTACGGCATCATTTGGGGGCTTTGCATGCTGCTCTTTTCAATATTTACGGGCATACTTAATTTCATTTTGGGGATGATTCCCGTAGGAATCATGAACTCTATTGCCGGAGCGGCGTTTTGTCTATTGAAATACTTGATGTTTCTTTCCATACTTTTTGACCTGGCTCTATGCCGACCCTTTGACTCTCCCCTGATGCATTGTGCCCGTCATGACGACGGGAATCTTGTAGACGGAGTGATCAGGCTTGCGCCGGAGCTGTTGGGCACCATGTCGGCAGAAGAATACATCCATCTGGTGCAGCTATGGGAAGCAAGGAGCATCAGTTAATTTTGAATTTAGAATTATGCATTGAGAATCATGCATTAAAAAAATAAAGATATGCTTTTAGTCAAAGACCTTCATGCAGAAATAGACGGAAAGGAGATACTCCGTGGTGTCAATCTTGAAGTAAAACCGGGCGAAGTGCATGCCATAATGGGACCGAACGGTTCCGGAAAGTCGACGCTTTCTATGGTATTGGCTGGAAACCCTGCTTACACAGTGACTTCCGGCGAAGTGACATTCAGAGGGAAGAATCTTCTTGACATGACACCGGACGTGAGGAGCCATGAAGGATTGTTTCTTGGATTTCAGTATCCGGTGGAAATACCGGGCGTGTCAATGGTCAATTTCATGCGTGCGGCAGTGAACGCCAAGAGAAAATATTTAGGAGAGGCTCCCATGGGAGCCACGGAATTCCTTAAGCTGATGAGAGAGAAGCGTGCGATAGTGGAACTCGACAATAAACTCGCCTCACGCAGTGTCAATGAAGGTTTCTCGGGTGGCGAGAAAAAGCGCAACGAGATATTCCAGATGGCAGTGCTCGAACCAAAACTTTCAATACTCGACGAGACGGATTCCGGACTTGACGTGGATGCCCTCCGCATTGTGGCTGAGGGAGTCAACAAGCTCCGTACACCGGAAAATTCAGCAATCGTCATCACTCACTATCAGCGTCTGCTTGACTATATCAAGCCCGACGTGATACACGTGCTGTATAAAGGGCGCATTGTCTATACAGGGGGTCCGGAACTTGCCCTTGTAATTGAGGAGAAAGGTTACGACTGGATAAAGTCAGAGGTAGACGGCAGGGATGCAATAAAAGGGGAGGCATAAGATATGGGTGCTATAGACCAATACATCGATCTTTGGAAAGAGCATCGCAATCTTTTGGATTCCAATGCGCCTGAGGCCTTGAACAAGCTTCGCGATGCAGCTGCAGAATCCCTTAAAGAGCACGGTCTTCCTGCTTCCAAGGACGAAAACTACCGCTATACCGACATGGAGAAGATCCTTTCTCATGATTACGGTGTCAATATAGGGCGTGTCAAGATAAGCGTGAATCCGGCAGAGACTTTCAGATGTGATGTGCCCATGCTGACCACATCATTGTTTCTGGTGGTCAATGATGCATTTGCAGAAACTGCAGGATGCAGGGATGTCTTGCCGGACGGTGTTGAAGTAATGTCGTTGGCTGCCTATGCGCGCATAAATCCTGAGTTCATTGAGAAGCATTATGGAGAGCTTGCGGATATTGATAATCCTATTGTGGCACTCAATACCCTGCTATGTCAGGATGGTGTCGTAATCAGGGTTCGGAAAGGTGTGAAGGTGGAACCTACGATTCAGATTGTCAATATCTTCCAGAACACAGCGCCTCTTATGGCAGCCCGCAGGGTGCTGATCGTCATGGAGGAAGACTCGGAAGCAAGAGTTCTCTTTTGCGATCATACACAGACGGCTGATGTGGCGTTCTGCTCCGTGCAGGTGGTAGAAGCCTTTGCAGGAAAGGGAAGTAGGCTTGATTACTATGATCTTGAAGAAAGCAGTCAGATTACGTCAAGACTCTCCTCCCTTTGGCTAAGGCAAGAGGAGGGTTCCGAGGTGCTGTTGGATTCCATGACGCTTTATAACGGAATCACCCGCAATGAATTCTTCACCAAGTTTTGCGGACGGCATGCTCGGTTGCGTATGCTTGGGATGGGAATAGAAGATGAGTCGAGAAGGCTTGACACATATTCAAGGATCGCCCATGACGTGCCGGAATGCAACACTGATGAGTTGTTTAAATATGTAGTGGATGGAGATGCAATGGGTGCTTTTGCGGGGTTGATCTATGTGGCTGAAGGGGCTTCAAAGACAGAGGCATATCAGTCAAACCGCAATCTTGTAGGCTCTGACACAGCCGTGATGCACTCTAAGCCGCAGCTTGAAATATATAATGACGACGTGAAGTGTTCACACGGCACGGCTATCGGCCAGCTTGACGAGAAACAGCTTTTCTACATGATGACTCGTGGAATATCGGAAGATCAGGCACGCCTGATGCTGAAGCAGGCATTCATGTCGGATGTCATCGACGGCATTTCCCTGCCTCCGCTTCGCGACCGACTGAAGCTGATGGTAGAGCGTCGTTTTGCCGGGGAGAAGAGTGCCTGCTCGTCGTGCCCGGTAGGATGCAACAGTTAACTGTAATCTGCAAATTATTAACGATAAATTATAAACGATTGGGATTATAATGAATTATGATGTGAATGGGATACGGGAGAAGTTTCCGATTTTGTCGCGGAGGATAGATGGGAAACCTCTTATATATCTTGACAATACCGCGACATCGCAAACGCCGCGAAATGTGGTGGATGCAGTAGTGTCGGGATATTGCGACACCAAGGCGAATGTGCATAGGGGTGTCCATACCTTATCTCAGGAAGCAACCGAACTTCAGGAGGAGAGCCGCAGGCGAGTCAGGGACTACATCGGGGCTGAGTCGGTAGAAGAAGTGATATTCACTCGTGGCACAACGGAGTCAATTAATCTTGTTGCATCCTCGTTTGGCTCGCTTTTTCCTGCCGGGGGAGAGATTATACTGACTGTCATGGAGCATCATGCCAATATAGTGCCCTGGCAATTGCTTCAGAGCCGGAGGCCGGATCTGAAAATCAAGGTTGTCGACATTGACGACAAAGGTGAGTTGCTTCTTGACCAATACCGTTCGCTCTTCAATGAGAATACCTGCATGGCATCGTTTTGTCATGTCTCTAACGTGCTTGGCACTGTCAATCCGGTCAAGGAGATGATAGATTATGCTCATTCCAAGGGTGTTCCGGTGCTTGTGGATGGTGCGCAGGCTGTGCCTCATATGCGTATAGATGTCAAGGAACTTGATTGCGACTTTTATGCCTTTTCTTCACATAAGATGTATGGTCCTACGGGAATTGGAGTGCTTTATGGGAAGAAAGAGCATCTTTTGCGCATGCCTCCCTACCAGGGGGGAGGGGAGATGATAGCGCATGTTAGTTTTGAAGGCACGACATTTGCCGACCTTCCCTTTAAATTTGAGGCTGGAACTCCGGATTATATAGGAATCGGTTCTTTCCCAAAAGCCCTTGACTTTATGGAAGAGACCGGGATTGACAAAATTTCTCTCCATGAACATGAACTTCTGGAGTATGCAGAGTCGAAGATGCTCGAGATTCCCGATATGCGGATATTTGGAAGATCGCCTCATAAGAGCGCTGTGATCTCTTTTTTGGTGGGAGATATCCATCACTACGATATGGGAATGCTTTTGGACAAACTTGGAGTTGAAGTGCGCACCGGGCATCATTGCGCACAGCCGCTGATGCAGCGTCTTGGTATTTCGGGTACGGTCCGCGCTTCATTTGCAGCTTACAACACTAAAGAGGAGGTGGATGGATTCATAGCTGCATTGAAGCGGGTGATACCGATACTTAGTTGAACGATCAACGATCAACGATTAACGATCAACGATTAACGATCAATGATTAACGATTAACGATCAATGATTAATGATTACGGATTTAGTCGTTGATTTTTTAGGGGAGAGGGGAACATGAATATCTCATTTATGAATATCTATAAGAATAAAAAAGGTCCGTGTGCCCTATGTGGGAGAACTGATGAGATATTCGCTGAATGATTAGATGAAGTGAGAAATTTTAACAAATGTTAAAATTTAATGGATTTGAAACAATTTTGCAATCTGAAATGTTTAAAAATCATAAAGAAGATAGATTTTTGTTCATTAAGCAACACGGAGCTTCCAACAGATGGTGTTGACTCCGTAATCAAGAAGGGACCAATCGTGAGATTGGTCCCTTCTTGATTATTATTTCTTTTCGTCGGCATCGGAGAATTTATTGGGGAATTTCCAGTGCTGGCGTGGTTTTACCATCGCGTAGATTATCATTCCTATACCAAGAAGAATGAAAGGTATGCTGAGAAGCTGTCCTTGGTCTATTCCCCAGTCTGCTCTCATCTGCACTTCCCAAGGAACCTGAACGTTTTTGACATATTCAATAATAAAGCGAGAGCCAAAAGTCACGAGGAAGAAAACTCCGGTCATGAGCCATGGACGTTCTTCGGCATTTTTCTTCCAATACATCCACATCAGCAATACAAAGAGGAGCAGATAGCAGGCAGCTTCATATATCTGTGTAGGATGGCATGCGAGTGTCTCGCCGTTTCTGACGAATATGAATCCCCAGGGAAGATCGGTCGGTCCGCCGTAGATTTCCGAGTTCATAAGGTTGCCTAAGCGGATCAGGCATCCGGTCAATGCAATCGGACCTACAATCTTGTCGAGAACCCAACTCATGGATTTATGGGTGACCAGCTTGCTATAGATCCAAATACCAATTATAATGGCAATTGTGCCTCCATGGCTTGCGAGTCCTCCATTCCATACTTTCAATATCTCGGCGGGGTGAGCCGAATAATAATCCCACTCATAGAATAAGACATGACCCAGACGGGCTCCGACGATCGTACACACTACAAGATATGTAAGGAGACTCCCGAGCCATTTCTCGGGAGCTCCTTCATGCTTGAACATGGCTGCCACCAACTGATAGCCGATGAAAAATCCGGTGACGAACATCAGCCCATACCATCTGACTGAGAAAGGTCCCAGTGAGAACAAGATAGGGTCAGCGTTCCAAGTTACGAATCCAAGCATACGCAGTCAGGGGTTATTTGCCTACGATGGCAGCTGTATCCTGAGCGATCATCAGTTCCTCATCAGTAGGGATCACCACTACGTGCACCTTGGAGTCAGGACCTGAGATTTCCACTTCCTCACCGCGGGTCTTGTTGGCCTCTTCATTGAAGGTCACGCCAAGATAAGCGAGTTTCTTGCAGATTTTCTCGCGGGTGCCGATCTGATTCTCTCCAACGCCACCGGTGAAGACTATGATGTCGGCGCCTCCGAGCACGGCAGCGTAAGCCCCGATATATTTGAGGATGCGGTATTCATACATTTCCATAGCAAGACGGGCACGATCATTGCCGGCCTTAATGGCAGCTTCGATATCACGCATGTCATTGCTGATGCCGCTTACTCCGGCAACACCGCTTTTCTTGTTGATGAGGTTCATAAGTCCGTCGGCGTCCAGATTCATCTCCTTCATGAGATAGACGAGAGCTCCCGGGTCAACATCACCAACGCGGGTACCCATCATAAGACCTTCAGTCGGGGTGAGACCCATCGAAGTGTCGACGCATTTGCCATCCTTTATGGCTGCAATGCTTCCGCCGTTGCCGATGTGGCAAGTGATGATGCGCTGCTTGTCATAATCGAGTCCGAGGAATTCGCAAGCACGTTTGCTTACGTAGCGGTGGCTTGTGCCGTGGAAGCCGTAACGACGTACGCCATATTTTTCATAGGTCTCGTATGGGAGTGCATACATATAAGCGTAGTCGGGCATTGTCTGATGGAAGGCCGTGTCGAATACGGCAACCTGCGGAACGCTTGGAATGAGTTCGGTGACAGCTTCTATGCCCGCGATATTCGCAGGGTTATGGAGAGGCGCCACTGTATAGCACTCCTTGACTTCTTTGATTACGTCAGGAGTAATGAGCACTGACTTATTGAATTTGTCCATTCCATGCACCACGCGATGGCCTACAGCATCAATTTCGTCGAAGCTTTTGATGACTCCATCCTTGGGGTCGGTGAGGACTTTGATCACGTTTTCTACAGCCGCCTTGGCGTCGGGCATTTCTACGGTGATGGTTTCCTTGGAGCCGTCGGGGCGCTTGAATTTCAAGAAAGAATCGGGAAGTCCGATTTTTTCTACGCCGCCTTCAGCGAGAACTTCCTTGGTGTTGCTGTCGATGAGCTTATATTTCACACTGCTGCTGCCGCAGTTGAGGACTAATATTTTCATTTTATAAGGGTTTTAAGGATCTTAAGGGCTTTAAGGCTTTAAGGTCCAGATTGGATTATTTCTTTTCGGAGAGTGACTGGTTGCAGGTCACGATGATGGTGTTGATGATATCTTCTACTGTCGCGCCGCGGCTGAGGTCGTTGACCGGAGCTGCAAGACCCTGAAGGATCGGGCCGACTGCACCGGCTCCTGAAAGGCGCTGCACGAGCTTGTAGCCGATATTGCCGGCTTCAAGAGATGGGAAGATGAGGGTGTTAGCGTGTCCGGCAACCTCGCTGTCGGGAGCTTTCTGGGCCCCGACGTTTGGCACGATGGCAGCATCACTCTGGAGTTCACCGTCGACCTTGAGTTCGGGAGCAAGCTGATGCACGAGTTCTGCAGCATTACGCACCTTGTCGACTCTTTCATGGCTCGCGCTGCCTTTTGTTGAGAAGCTTAGCATTGCTACCACCGGGTCAAGACCGGCGATATTCTTGGTGGTCTTGGCAGTTTCAATGGCAATCTGAGCAAGTTCCTCGGTTGTCGGATCAGGCACTACAGCGCAGTCTGCGAATACCAACATGCCCTGGTCGCCGAATTTGCAACCCTCGGGGAGAAGCATGATGAAAGCACCGCTGACGCAAGTCACCCCCGGTTTTGTCTTGAGCACCTGGAAGGCAGCGCGGAGCACGCTTGATGTCGGGCTAAGGGCGCCTGCCACCATGCAGTCAGCATCACCAGCCTTGATCATGAGGCATCCGAGATAGAGAGGATTCTTCACTTGATAGCGGGCATCATCGATGGTCATGCCTTTCTTTTTGCGGAGTTCGCAGAGGAGTTCGGCATATTTTTCAGTGTATTCCACGTCATCCGGGTCATAGATGTGGGCATTCTTGATGTTGGCCAGTCCCAGTTCGTCAGCCTTAGGAAGGATTGCATCGGCTTTTCCTAATAAGGTCACGTCGGCAATCTTTTCTGCCAGGATATAGTCGGCAGCCTTCAGTGTGCGGGGTTCAAGAGATTCAGGAAGAACGAGTCTCTGCGGGTTTTCCTTGGCCTTTGCGGTCAGTCTTTCAAAAAGTGTCATGGTCTTTATCTTGTTTAAAGGTTTAGCTCAATCTTTTTTGTTTAGGGGCTCTGAGGGCATTAAGGGCTCCCAGGGCTTTTGGGGCTATGTCAGAGATAAGAATATGCAAATTTAGCAAAAAATATTGGAATAAGCCCCCAACATGAGGAATTATTTTGTAACTTTGCAGTCGAAATTGAGATATGAAAATAGTAAAGCGTCTACATCTCTTCATGCTGCAGACATTTCTGCCGCTTTTTGCGATGACTTTTCTCATCGTGCTTTTCATCGTGCTCATGCAGTTCCTCTGGAAATACATCGACTCGCTTGTAGGCAAAGGTCTTGGTATGGATGTGCTTGGGGAGCTCTTTTTCTATGCTGCCGTGTCGATGATTCCGATGGCGCTTCCCCTTGCCATTCTGTTGGCGTCGCTCATGACTTTTGGAAATCTCGGGGAGAAATTCGAGTTGACCGCGATGAAAGCGTCCGGTATCTCCTTGATAAGGGTCATGGCGCCCCTCATAGTTTTGGTCTGCTTGATATCCATAGGAGCATTCTTCTTCCAGAATGATATCTTGCCCAAGGCGCAAGTGAAGATGTGGACACTCCTTTTTTCGGTCAGACAAAAGTCGCCTGAGGTAGAGATCCCGGAGAATGTCTTCTACGACCAGATACCCGGTTATAATCTTTTGGTGAAAGAAAAGAACAAGGACACCGGGATGCTGTATGATGTGATGATCTATGATGTCAATCATGGTGATAATGTCACGATACTTCTCGCAGACTCTGCCCGGATGGCTATGACCCCCGAGATGAGCCACCTTTATCTGCATCTTTATGAAGGGGAGCAGTTTGAGAATCTTCGTGAGCAACGTACCAATGACCGAAATGTACCGTTCCGTCGGGAGACATTCTTCGACAAACAGATACTCATACCCTTTGATGCAAACTTCAATCGTCTTGACGAGCAAGGTATGCGTCAGCAATATGTAGGCAAGAACATCGAGGAGCTGCATCAGAGCATCGACTCGATCGGACACAGGGTTGACTCAATCGGAGATATGTTTTCACGCGACTTGCGTCGCGAGGCTTCGACGATGCTTCCGCGTCCGGATTTATTACAGGTCACACGCACTGACGGCAGCATAGATGAATATGCCGTAAAGCGTCGGGAGGAATTAAAGAAAGACGCTGAGGAATTGGCAAAAGCGACAAGACCGTTTTCCATTGACTCCGTACTGAATTCCATGCCTCCGGCTCAAGCCGTACAGCTCGTCTCGCAAGCTATCGGCATATCGCGCGAGCATCAGAATATCAATGAATTCAAGAGCCTCACCATGGAGGAGGAGAAGAAGAGCATCCGCCGCCATGAGATAGAGCTTATAAAGAAATATACCCTATCGGTGGCGTGCATTATCTTTTTCTTCATAGGCGCGCCGCTCGGGGCCATCATACGCAAGGGTGGACTTGGCACTCCGCTTGTGGTGTCGATATTCCTCTTCCTCATCTATTATATTTTCGACAACACCGGCTATAAGTTGGCAAGAGATGGACGTTGGCCCGTGGCTGCCGGTATCTGGCTTTCGACCATGGTGCTTGCTCCGCTGGGTGCCTACGTCACGTGGAAGGCAATGAATGACTCTTCTGTATTTGATGGAGACCGGTACAAGAATTTCTTCCGCAATCTTCTTGGACTCCGTTCTTCGCGTCATGTGCCGCTAAAGGAAGTGATCATCCGCGACATAGAAAATCACAGGGCTGCGAAGATGCTTGAAGTGGCAGGCATCAGATGCAGTGCCCTTGCCGAGGCATTGTCGCCGATACGCAATCTTTGGAAGTCGTATGTCGGCTATTATATAAGAGGCATAGATACAGGAGGAATACATATCGTGGCAGATGAGATCAACAGGATGATCGACTACTTGTCAGACTGCAGGAATCCTCGTGTAGTGATGAAATTATCGGAAATCCCTGTCATAAGAGTCCTGTGGGTATATGCGCCGGTGCCATGGCGCTGGCTTGGATATATGATGCTTCCTCTGCTGCCCCTCTCTGTCCCGTTGTGGCTTTATGGGGAAAGATGCCTTCGCAATCTTCGCAAAGACCTTATGAAGACAGCCGACATATGCCGATATTTACAAACGGAATATTTCCCGGAATAGAAAATAAAATGTTTGAAAAATTTTGCCGGATGAAAAATTTTTACTAATTTTGCATCCAGAAACAGCGCTTGTGGCGTAATTGGTAGCCGCGCTAGACTTAGGATCTAGTGTCTAACGACGTGGGGGTTCGAGTCCCCCCGGGCGCACAAAAGAAGGGCACTGCCATCATGGAGTGCCCTTCTTTCGTATTTTATCGGGTCTTGGAAGGAGGAAAATCGGGAGGAAGATAATGACTCCGATCAGCGACATCAGGAGGCCGCCGATGGTGCCGGCGGCAAGGGGAAA
>JAIDUH010000015.1 GCA_029060285.1 Muribaculaceae bacterium
CCGGATTCGTTGAGGAATGTGTCTACGAAGCTAACCTTTACTTTTTCAGATAGAGCAGACAATTCATCTATATATTCCGTCATTTCTTTCTCACCTTCATAAAGTGAAATCAGGAAACGAATCGCATTATACCAAAGGGCATTGAACTCAACAATGTAACCGGTACGAGGTATAATTGGCCTGCCGTTGATTGATGCCGACAGCCATGTGACAGGAGTGTCAGTGCCATTGCTTGTGAGAAGACCGTTGGAATTCAAGTGGAGGTTCTTGATGCGTTCGTTGCGGATATCATCCACAAGCTTCTTCACTGTTTCTCCATAAAGATCGCGGCAAGTGCGGGTGTCTGTATTGCGGCGATACTGCTGTATTGCCCATATAGTCCACAGAGGGATGTCCGGCAAGTCGATTTCGTGAATAGTACGGTCTTTCTCCCCGGTCTCAATATACTTATTGAGAGCTTTCAGGAAAGTATCCATAATCTTGATGTAGTCTTCCCTATGGTCGATTGCCAACGTACATCCGGGGAGGGCCATGAGTTCATCCCGAGCTCTTACATTATACCAGGGAAATCCAGCCATGATATACATTCCGCTCTTGTTCTTGAGGTAGAATTGCTTTGCAGAATTCTTCAGGCAGTTGTAGAAGCTTGTGCGCGGAGTACGAGACTTAATCTCATTTTCATACATAGACTCAAGATCTTCAGGGTTGATCTCGGAAGTGCCGGCGCTGAAAATGATGCTTTCCCCTTTCTTGATCGGAAGCTCAAAATATCCGGGCACCCACAGGTCTTCCTTGTAGGGTATGCCACGGTCGCGGTCCTTGTAGTATTCAATTCCTTTATACCAGTGTCCGTCGTTGACCCACTTCACTGGTTTATTGAATTGCATCACGAGATCGGGATATCCCGAGTAGAGACAAGTGGAAATGCCATCGGGCACATCTTTAATCTCTTTGTTGATTGCAGTGTTTTCAACAACAAGGTCGTTCGCGTTACGGAAAGCGAGCATCGGGCGAAATTGCAGGGTGGTATCAGAATGTGCCTCCTCAAGAGTGTACTTGATCAGGATGCGGTTTTCATTGCTGATAAATGTTTTCTGCTTTTTCAGGATGACTCCGCCAACGCGATACGTCATCGTGGGCACGGTCTCGCAGTCGAACATTCTGATATACTTATGTCCGTTAGGCGAGAACACTTCCGGGCCATACTGGTGAAGGCCTAAGTTAAATGGAGCCCCATGTTGGATCACCGTTTCGTCAAGGCTCGAGAGAAGCACATGAGCCTTGTCGTCCATCTCAGGAATCGGAATCACCAACAGACCATGCTGCTTGCGGGTGTTGCAACCCACAATTGTAGTGCAGTGGTAAGCTCCTGATTTGTTGGTGCGGAGCATTTCTTTCGGAAGACTCTGCTCCAAATTTATCATAAGGTTTTTGTCAAATTTCAGGTAACTCATATCTGTAGTTATTCTTTTATTTTCATTTTTGCAAATTTAATTAAAATATGTAGACCGACAAAATATTGTAGGATAAAAAAAACCAAAAATGTTGCAAAACATAAAAAAAACTATTTTAGAGGTTCTGTAGCAGTGTCTTTGTCGATGTCTACGAAAATATCGAGGTCTCGGATGAGCATATTTCCGGCAGCCTCATACATCCTTTCAGAAATATCATTGAGTTCAGTCAGAGCTTGTTTATAGGTGGTGTTGAATTCCGGAATGAAGTCTTTCATGCCGGCTGATTCCACTCTCATGACCACATCTTTCACCATAATCTTGTCGGTGTCAGTAGTCGGAATAAGTCCGGGGTCATCCCTGCCGTCTCTGCTCTCAATGATCTGTATCAGTCCTGCCCGTTCCAATTTGTCGGCTATGTTGCTCACCATTCGTATGGGGAGACCGTAGGTCAGGGAAAGTTTGTTGCGTGTAGGAGCAGACATGCCTAAGTGGAATCTCCTGTAGATCACAGCCGTCACTACGAGCAACACTTCCCTGAAATAGCTTTCTGCCACAGTCGTGAGATTTCCGAAGAAATTGTAGGCGAATACGTTTTGAAGGGAATAAGTGAGCCCACACCCTGAAAGAAGGAGGAGCCAGCTTAGCTGAAGCCATATAAGCATCAACGGCAAGAAAGCAAACGACCCGTATATTGCATTATATTTCGAAACATAGATTTGGCCATTGAGGAAAAGCAGTTGAAGGATTTCAAACGCCACTGCGCAGAAAGCGCCCGAGATGGCGGCAAATTTGAATTCAACCTTAGTGTTTGGAATCAGCCAGAAGCACAGTGTAAACGCTCCCCAAGTCAATATAACCGGCACAAGTTCCATCAGGGCATTGATCATTGGGGTCATGAAGGCAAAGGGCACCGCAGCCAGCACGGTCGAAGACATAAAAATTGATATGCCTGAACTTAATATCATCAGAACCGGGATGAGAAGGAAAATGGCTATGTAATCTTTGATTTTCTGAATGGTGTTTCTGCCGGTCTTGATATCCCAGATATTGTTGAAAGCGTCTTCGATGTTGCTGAGCAGTGAAATCAAAGTCCAGAGCAATACAACAATGCCTACTCCGACCAATATGCCGGACGATGCTTCGGCAAGATAAGAGTCTACGAAGCCAAGCGCAGTGCCCAAGGCCTTGCTTTGTGACGGGAAATAAGTATACAATTCCTTTTCCACTATCTCTTGAAACCCAAACCCCTTGCTGATGGCAAGAAGAAGAGCCAGCGCGGGCACCATAGCAAACACCGTCTGATATGTGATGGCCATCGATTTTATCTGAAGATCCCTATTGAGAAATGCCTGCACGGTAAGGTTTATCGTCTTGATCAGACGCACCTTCATAGTCTTGCGGGGATCAGACCATACGCCGGAAACACAGTAATTTACAAATTTCTCGACCTTTTCTATTGTGCGGTCGATAATCCCGGGTCTTTTTGTCTTTTTGTCGGTGGTGTTTTGTTCTGCCATGCTATGTTTCGGTGTTTAGGATAATTAAAAAAGGGGCGGACGCAATGCCGCCCCTCAAAAGAATGCAGATGAGATATAAGCCGGGTTATGTAGGATGAGTTCAAAGAAGCACAATCCTGTCTGTCATTTATCTTGACCGTCTGTCGCCAGACGGCTCCGATGCCAAGCATCGAGCAGCCTACCCCCCGGCAATGGACGAGCAGCCCTTAGCTGCCGGTGTATTTGGCCTTGCAACCCATAGGATGTGCGGCATACCGTGTCGCCATGGTATCCGGTGGGCTCTTACCCCGCCTTTTCACCCTTACCTGCCCGTCAGTGACGCAGCAGGCGGTAGTTTTCTGTCACATTAACCCCGACGTTGCCGCCGGCTTGACGTTGCCAAGTATGGTGCTCTGTGTTGCCCGGACTTTCCTCTTCATGCGCCCGGCATGAAGCGA
>JAIDUH010000150.1 GCA_029060285.1 Muribaculaceae bacterium
TTTCATGATGTTAGGTTAGTTCGAAAGTATTATGGAAAACTTTCAAGAAACAGCTGCTTGGGAAAGTAGCTGTTTTTCTTCATGCAGATATGCAAGGGGACTGAAATAGCCTGATGGAACGTTTTAGAGAAGGCATAGGGCTACATATTGGTCGCTGAAAATACGACATGCCTCATCTGCATCTTCTTTTGAATGGAAAAGTCCGAACACAGTCGATCCCGATCCCGACATAGATGCATAGACCGCTCCGGAAGCAATCAATCCATTCTTAATCTCTTTCAGTAAAGGATGATTTGGAAACAACGATGTCTCAAAGTCATTCTTCATCACGCCCTGCCATTCGTCGACTCCAAGCTTAATGATTTCCCTTAGATTCATATTCGGACATTTCGGACGCACACCGGCAAAGGCTTCTTTTGTTGAAATAGACACTTCCGGCTTGACAAGCACACACCACCATCCCGCAAGATCCAAATCAATCGGCACCAACCTCTCCCCCACTCCCTCAGCATAGCAAGGCCTGTTATATATAAAGAAAGGACAATCCGCCCCGAGACTCAAAGCCATCTCGGCAAGCCGCTCGTCATTAAACGGCAAACCGCTCAGTTCATTCAGCATAAGCAAGACTGCAGAAGCATCTGCACTTCCACCTCCAAGACCAGCGCCGTCTGGCAAATGCTTTTCCAGAGTTATCAGATATTCCCCCAGCTCCGGACATTCATTCTTAAACGCCCTCCAAGCCTTGTACACAAGATTTTTCTCAAGTGGACAATCCACCTTTCTTCCTGAAAATCGAAAATCGGTCTTCTCTGCCGGTGTGATCTCCAGGATATCACAAAAGGGCTCCGGATTCTCCGGTGTGCCGCTATGAATTCCCACAGGATAGAATACAGTCTCCAAATCGTGATATCCGTCCTCCCGTTTCCTGACTATATCAAGCCCCAAATTCAACTTTCCATTCACAAATCGTATCATATATTCTTTTTATTCATTAATTGTTGATATCTAATGGATTTAAAAGGGAAAAGCCCCACAAGCAAGCCGGACCTTAAGCCCAGATAGCACGTGAATGCCATCCATAGCATCCACTGAGTATGACTCAGGAAGTGAATGAGGATTGCAAAGAGTCCGACTCCACATAAAGTTGAAATCAACATCGGTCTCGTTTTTGTCAATCCTATATAAAATCCATCGAAAATAAAAGCAAAAGCCCCGGCAAGCGGCAACAACATCACCCAAAGCCGGCAATCTTCCACACTCATCGCCACTAATTCAGAATCGCTGAGAAGACGTGCGATTGGAGATAGAGCCACAGAATATACTGCCATAAAGACAGCTGTAATGCCTACAGTCCATTTCAATAGCGCCGCAATTGCTTTCTTAAGCATTTCATAATCATGAGCCCCGTTATAGCGTCCGGTCAATGCCTCTCCGGTAAATGCAAAACCATCCATAAAATAGGAAAAGAACAGAAACATCTGGTTGATTACGGCATTTGCTCCCACCTCTACATCTCCAATCCGGGCGCTATAGGCATAAAGCATCATGCTCAATGCTATCAGACATGCCGACCTGAAAAACAAATTTGAATTTACATTCAGCATGGCCTTCCAATCCTTCCTGTCAAAAAAAATCTTGTCAGTTGCATCAAAATTAAAGCCGTTCTTATGGCAAAGCCTGTATGCCATGCAGACAGCAGGCACCAACGCCACCCACTGGGCCAAAACGGTCCCCATGGCAATCCCCTCATACCCCAACCCAAATCCATACACTAGCGTAAGAGTAGCTGCCATATTAAGTACACTCATACCTATATTTATCGCCATAGCCGTTGCCGTAGATTGCATACCTATAAACCATCCTGTCAAAGCAGTCAGCACCATCATGGGCACAGCTCCTTTAATGCATATGGAGAAATAAACACCAGAAAGTTCAGTGGTTTCCGTAGATGCACCCATTGCTTTCTGCAACAATCCGAGAATCGGCGAATGAACAGCCATAAGAAACATACCGATGACAATGGCCACCACCATTGAATTTCTAAGGCTCGCACCCATTCCTTCCTTGTCGCCGGCTCCGTAATGAGTTGCTGTCAAGCCTGAAGTCCCTGCACGCAGAAAACCAAATAGCCAATACATTGTGGTGATCATCACCGAGCCAATCGCCAGGCCCGCCAAGTATCTCTCATCGCCCATATGTCCGGCTACTGCCGTATCGCAGATGCCAAGCAAAGGGACAGAGATATTGCTTATCACTGTAGGCACAGTCATCTGCACTATTCTTCGGTTTAAAGACTTATTCACTCCCATTTTTTCCCGTTTCATACTACAAAGTTCAAAAAAAAATATGAAACATACAAGAATTTAGTTGTTTTTAGCCGGATTTATTGTTAATTTTGCATTATGAGTGATCAAATACCCCAGGCAGGCATGCGTTCTGACTTCCTTGACACCGGCCAGTGGCATCTTGCTGTAGACATATCCAAGAATGGTTTTGGAGCCTGGCTTCTCCCAGATGAGTCGCTTGGCGCCCCTTCGCGTGTCATAATCAGGATGCAATGGCATCCATCTGAAGAAGGTCTACTTCAGAGAATTGAAGACACGGTCTATGATAATCCCGTTGTCCTCGACGACTATTCCGCCGACATCATAGTAGAATGCGACCGCCAGCTTTGGCTTCCCGCATCTCTTTATCCTACTGATGATGATTGTGCCGACGCCTACATTTCTGTCTATGGAGGTGACTTGCTCGATGTCATGGTCAATGATCTTGGAGATGAGAAATGTGCCTTTATGCTTGCGCCGGGTCTTAAATCATTCATGCAGCGTTCATTCCCGGGCGCACGGATCTGGAGTCAGCAGGCTCTTCTCAAGCAAGCGTCTCTGCAACCGCACGAGTGTTTCAAGTGTCTTCTTGACATTCGCCAGACTTCGTTTGATCTTATTTTGCTCCGCCGTGGAGAATTGTTAAGTGCCTCTACCCACATGTGGAAGTCGGAAGCCGACATTGGATATATACTTCTGAATATCCTGCAGACTTACGAAGCTCCTACTGCTGAGACTGAGATTGCTTTCAGTGGCAAGCGTGACATCCGTCAATCTCTCGGGAAGACCTTGCAACCATATTTTAAATCAATCAGCCAGAAAAATCACGACCTGGATGGGAAAGAAATCCCGACTGCCGTCTATCTGGCCATCAATAGAAAGAAACGATATGCGCATCATACGAGGAAAATACGGTAAGCGCCGGTTTGACGTCCCACGCAATATTACGGCTCGACCAACGACAGACTTCGCCAAAGAAAATATTTTCAATGTCATTGAAAACATTGAAGATATAGAAGGGAAAGAAGTGCTCGACCTTTTCGCCGGCACCGGAGCCATCAGTCTCGAGTTCCTTTCAAGGGGAGCACGTTCTGTCACTTCGGTGGAAATGGCTTCTACACAAGCCTATTTCATAAGGAGTGTAAAAGAAAAGCTCAACGACGATGCCCTGCGTGTGATCCGTGGAGACGTGTTCAAATTCATTGATTCTGCAAAGAAACCTTATGACATCGTCTTTGCGGATCCCCCTTATGATCACCCGAGATTTGACGAAATTCCCGCACTTATTCTTGAATCTGCCATCGTGAAGCCAGGAACTCTTGTGATCATCGAACACAGCGACAAGCATGATTTCTCTTCTCTCCCGGGATTCGGGCAGCATCGCTCCTACGGATCCGTCAATTTTTCACTCTTCCGCCTACCCGGCTAATACTCCCGATTATTCCTATTAGACAAATTAGCCTTAAATATTCATCAATCATGGATAAAGATATTAAACTTGACTCAATAGAAGACGCAATCCAAGAATTCAAAAAAGGTAATTTTGTGATAGTCGTCGATGATGAAGACCGCGAAAATGAAGGCGACCTCATTATTGCAGCCGAGAAGATTACCCCGGAGCAAGTCAATTTTATGCTTCAGAATGCCCGGGGGGTGCTCTGCGCTCCATTGACAATGAAGCGCTGCAAAGAATTGAAACTCGACTATCAGGTGGAAGAAAACACCTCAATGCTCGGCACACCTTTCACTGTGACGGTAGATAAACTTGAAGGTTGCTCCACCGGTGTCAGTGCCCATGACCGGGCTGCCACTCTAAATGCCCTCGCCGATCCAAAATCCACGCCTGCGACCTTTGGCAGACCCGGACATATAAACCCTCTCTACGCACAAGACCATGGGGTGCTTGCACGCGCCGGACACACGGAAGCGGCAGTAGACCTTGCAAGATTGGCAGGGCTTGAACCTGCAGGCGTCCTTATGGAAATCATGAGTGATGACGGCTCCATGGCCCGCCTTCCGGAACTGCGTAGACTTGCTGACGAATGGGGGTTAAAGCTGATAAGCATACGCGACCTAATCTCTTACCGGCTTCAGAACGACAATCTACTCGAAAAAGGAGAGGAAGTGGACATGCCAACATCATATGGACATTTCCGGCTCATTCCTTTCCGCGAGAAAGACACCGGTCTCGAACATATAGCTCTTATAAAAGGCGACGTGGCTGACGGCAATCCGGTCCTCGTCAGGGTTCACAGCAGTTGCGCCACCGGCGACATTTTCGGATCTATGCGCTGCGAATGCGGCGAGCAACTTCATAAAGCCATGGAGCTTATAGAAAAGGAAGGCCGCGGCGCCATTGTATATCTCAATCAAGAAGGACGTGGAATCGGCCTGATGGATAAGATCAAAGCCTATAAGCTCCAAGAGGAGGGCCTTGACACAGTCGATGCCAACCTCCACCTCGGACACAAAGCCGATGAACGCAACTATGGCGTGGGAGCATCCATACTCCATGCCCTGGGAATACAAAAAATGCGTCTTATGAGCAATAATCCGATGAAGCGCATCGGACTCGAAGGATTTGGCATTGAAACGGTCGAGAACGTTCCGCTTGAAGTGAAACCCAACAAATACAATAGCTTCTACATGCACACAAAGAAAGAGCGAATGGGACATAACCTCCATTTCAGCTAATGTTCGGGCGGGAGGCTTCCCGGTCTCCCCTCCAAAAGCATCTATGTCAAAATATTGTATATCATGAAAAATCTGTTTCTCATTCCATTTCTCTCCATATCAATAGCCTTTTCTATAGAAGCCGACGCCAAGAAGGTACTCGATCATACTTGTTTCGACGACTGGAAGAAAGTGACCAACCATTCGCTGAGCAACGATGGCAAATGGGCAGCCTTCAGCGTCAACCCTCAGGAGGGGGATGGGGTCCTGACCATTCGCAACACTGCCAATGGAAAAGACATCAACATCCCGCGCGGTGAATCCTTGGCGTTCACTGCTGATAGCCGTTGGGCTATCGCAAGCATAAAACCTCTGTTTCAAGATACTCGGCAAGCAAAAATTGACAAGAAGAAAAGCCATGAAATGCCACAGGATTCTTTGGCTATCGTTGACCTCAGGAGCTGTTCAGTCACAAAAATTCCATGTGTCAAGAATTTTAAAATAGGGGAAAAAGGTGGTGAATGGGTAGCATACAGCAGTTGCGACACAGCCGTCACCAAAGACATGAAAATTTCCGACAAAAAGGCTGGTCTACCTCTCGTAGTGAGAAATCTCAATTCCGGGGAGTCAAAGGTATATCCTTACGTTGGAAGTTACGCATTCAGTGAAGACGGTAAAAAGATTGCAGCGGTAAATAAGCCCAAAGAAAAGGATTCCGTCTATTCCACAGGCGTTCGTGTACTCTACCTTCCTGAAGGGAAAGATTTCATTATCGATGAAGGGAAAAAACATTACGGAAAACCTGTTTTCTCCACCGATGGCAGGAAATTGGCTTACACTGCAACTAATGACAGCAACGAAACCGGCACACGCCGAATGCAGCTCTGGATGTCAATGCTCAACGACAGGCCTTCCTCACCGTCTGAATTTGATCTCTCGGTGACTTCCGGACGCAAGGGGCCCAATCTTCAGCGCCCGCATGCACAGGATCCTGAACTGCAAGAGAAATTGATGAAGGATTGGGAGAAAAAGATGGCACAAAACGCTCCTGCACCTCTTTTCATCAATCAATACTCCACGCCGGAATTCAGCTACAACGGCAGGCGTCTCATCATTGGTGTGGCTCCCGAGATAGCACCCGACGACACTACGCTCGTAAGTTTCGAAAGACCCGAACTCGACATTTGGCGTTGGGATGCGCCTTTTACTCCTCCTCAAGAGAAAAACAATCTGGATGAAATCAAAGAATTGACTTTCCCTGTGGTAATTGATCTTGAAAGCGGAAATTATCGTCTTCTTGATTCTAATCCTCTTGCCACTGTGATCGCTCCAGACAGATGGGATGCAGATTGGGCACTGCTGCGCGATCCAAGCAAGGATATCGTGAGCCAACAATGGGATTATTATGCTCCCGAGTTGATCAGCGTCATTAATGTCAACAACGGAGAGCGAAAAGAAATTGCCACTGTAGATGAGGGGAGCGCACGTATGTCGCCAGATGCCCGTTTCGTATTCTGGTTCAAGGATGGCAATTGGTTTACATATGAAATAGCTTCCGGCAATATCGTAAATGTCACCGCTGATATTCCCTTCCCTGTATGGGATGAGGGAGACGATCATCCAAGTCCACGCCACAAATATGGAGTTGCTTCTTGGACAGAACACGATGCTAAATTGCTTGTCTACGACAAATACGACATTTGGAGTGTAGACCCGACAGGAAAATCGGCTCCCGTGTGCATAACAAAAGGATATGGACGCGACAATGACCTGAAGATAAGATATGTCAACACACATGGCAAGGAGCGACGCTTCCTGAAAAATGGAGATCTGATGACTCTGTCACTGTTCAATTATAAGGATAAGCGCAATGGTCTTGCTTCAATGAAGTATGGAATATCTACAAAACCGGAAAACGTATATATCGATACCCTGAGCTTCACACAGATCAAGCAAGCACTGGATGCACCCTCTTTCTCCTATGTGGAAGCGAATTTCTCCGTAATGCCAAACGTATGGATTGCCCCAAAAGGCATTTTTGCCAAAGGCTTACAGGTAAGCGACTCCAATCCTCAGGTAAAGGATTTCAACTGGGGCTCCGCCCGGCTCGTCAGCTGGTACGCATATGATGGCACTCCTTCCGACGGCGTCCTATATGTTCCTGAAGACTTTGATCCGTCGAAAAAATATCCGATGCTTTGCGTCTTCTATGAGACCGGATCCGAGAAACTGTACAACCATTTCAACATGGAACCATCCTGGAGTTGGGTGAACTATCCATTCTATGTAAGCCGAGGATACGTGATATTCGTTCCCGACATCCATTACACAGCCGGTATTCCCGGAGAATGTGCATGGAATTTCGTTTGTTCTGGTGCTGAAGCCATGTGCGACCGTTATCCTTGGATCGACCGTGACCGGATCGGCATAGACGGTCAAAGTTGGGGAGGATATCAGACAGCCTACCTCGTCACGCGTACAAATATGTTTGCATGCGCCGGAAGTGGAGCCCCCGTGGCAAATATGACTTCTGCATTTGGAGGCATCCGTTGGGAAAGCGGTGATTCCCGTCAGGGCCAATATGAGATGGGGCAAAGCCGAATCGGAAGAAACCTTTGGGAAGCTCCTGAACTCTATATAGCCAACTCCCCGGTATTCCACGCCAACAGGGTAGAGACCCCGCTCCTCATAATGCACAATGACGCGGACGGTGCTGTGCCATGGTATCAGGGCATTGAGATGTTTATGGCGCTTCGGAGACTCCAAAAGCCGGTATGGATGCTTCAATATAATGGCGAAGCCCACAATCTGAAAGAGCGTCGCAACCGCAAGGACATCACGGTGCGCCTTCAGCAATTCTTCGACCATTATCTTAAGGGTGATCCAATGCCCGAATGGATGCGTTCAGGAATCCCAATCACACGCAAAGGCCAGGAACTCGGTTATTAAAAAAAAAGAATCCACGATTTGAATCGTGGATTCTTTTTTTATGCTTTCCTCGCTCAACGCATCACGCACTACGCATCACGCATCTCTTCTCACTCCGTCAATTCCCCGTGAAGGTTCTTCTCCATATATTTTCCGGCAAGCTGTGCCGTAGCCCCCATCCCAAACAAATACATCATCTTGGTTATGGCGGCTTCTGAAGTAAGGTCGTGTCCTGATATGGTCCCCGCATTCGCAAGTCCAACTCCGGCTGAATATTTCATGGGCGATACCATTCCATTGGAACATTGCGATATATTGACTATAAGCAACCCATTTGCCACTGCATCACGAATACACTCAAACAGCCATGGACTGCTCGGACCATTGCCTACTCCAAATGTCTTGATGACCACTCCCTTCAGTCCCGGTATGCTGAATGTGGCTCTTACCACGCTTTCTTGAATTCCCGGAAAAAGATCAAGATACGCCACATTTGTATCCATAAAATATTCTACCTTGAATTCTTTCCCCTGTGTAGGACGAAGCAACGCATCTTTATTGTATGTTATGTCAAGCCCTATATGAGCAAGTTCGGGATAGTTGCTCGATTGGAATGCATCAAAATTATCTGCAGAGAATTTTGTACTTCTGTTTCCTCGGAGCAGCGAATCTTGAAACAGGATTGCCACCTCCCTTACCATTGGCTCGCCATCCGTATCTTTTGCAGCCGCCACCTGAAGGGCCGTTATCAGATTCTCTTCTCCATCTGTGCGCACCTCACCGATCGGCAACTGAGACCCGGTAATTATCACCGGCTTTGTCAGGTTGTTAAGCATAAAGCTTAATGCCGATGCGGTGTAGGCCATTGTGTCGGTGCCATGTAGGATCACGAAGCCATCATACTTGTTATAATTGTCTTCAATGACCTTGGCCATTTGTCCCCAGTGCGAAGGATTCATGTCGGCTGAATCGATCGGCACATCAAACTGAAAATTATCAATCTCGAAATCAAGCATCTTTATCTTAGGCACATTGTCAAGAAGATGATTGAAATCGAAAGGCTCCAACGCTTTTGTATCAGGATTTTCTATCATTCCGATAGTTCCTCCCGTATATATAAGCAGTATTTTCGGTTTTTTCACAGACATATGATATTCGTTTTCAAAGCGCAAAGATAACAAAAAAAAATATACATTGCAACACTTTTCTATATTTTTATTGAGACATCACCAAAACGTTTATACTAAATCAATCAAATTGCCACAATTCATACTCCACATAAGGGATAATCCTTTACTCCACGAATAATGCTTGAAATGAACATTTTCTCAAAAAATACGTTAACATTTCAAAGGACTTTTAACACTTCCCACTATGAAAACACCTCTAAAACTCGCCTTATTGACCTTCACCCTTTCAGGAGCAATCCTCCAAGCAAAAGCCGACGATACCCGCCAATGGCTTCTCGACTCCATTCCCAGCCAATGGAATTATCAATCCGCCTACTCACAAAAGCTCCCTACCGATGACGCATGGTGGAAAACTTTTGGTGATTCTACCCTCGACTCCCTTATCAACATGGCTGAAAAAGAAAACTATAATCTTTCAGCAGCCCTTGCAAGGATCGAGATGGCAAAGAAGACTCTCGACGTTGCCAAATCCGCATACTTTCCTACTGTTGATTTATCGGCAGGTTGGTCAAAAGGCCAGTCTTCTGGTGCATCCGGTCCGGTGGTAGCCAAATCGTCTCCCTATGATTATTTTTCACTCGGAGCATCTATGCAATGGGAGATCGATCTCTTCGGCAAAATCACTCAGAATGTTAAAGCCAATAAAGCTGCATACAACGCCACAAGGGCTGAATATGACGGTGTGATGGTGAGCCTCGCGGCAAATGTGGCGAAAGCCTATATTAATCTCCGCACTTATCAAAATGAACTCAGAGTGGCAAACAGTCACCTCGAAGAGCAGGAAAAAGTCTTGAAAATTGTGGAAGCCCGATTCCATGCCGGACTTGCAAGCATGCTCGAAGTGTCGCAATCACGCACTGTTGTAGCCTCCACAAAAGCATCCATTCCTTCGCTCGAGGCAATGATAGAATCTACCATTAATTCAATCGGCCTTCTTACGGCAAAGTATCCGGAAGAAATCAGCTCCTGGCTCTCTACCCCGGCACCGATGCCCAATGTAGTATATGGTGCGAACCTCGGTGTCCCTGCCGACTTGCTGCGCAGACGTCCCGACATAATCCAAGCCGAATATCAACTCGCCCAATATGCAGCCCAAGTGGGGATAGCAAAAAAAGATTTTCTCCCAACGCTCTCTTTGACCGGTTCGATCGGGACACAGGCACACGACGCTAAAAATCTCTTCGGCAACCACAGCATGTACTGGGAAGTAAACCCGACACTGAGCTGGACACTCTTCGATGGTCTTGCCCGCAATTACAAAACAGCTGAAGCCAAAGCGGCTCTTGAAGCTGCCGTAGATTCCTACAATTATACTGTAATGAATGCTGTAATTGAAGTCTCTAACGCAACCACTACTTTCAAATCGACAATGAAAGCCATCGAGCTGACAGAAGATGTGATTGCCAACAGCAAAGAATCCCTCGATCTTGCGATCGACCGCTACAAGAAAGGACTCTCACCATTCAATAATGTTGTAGATGCCCAGATAAGTTATTTGACCAATCAAGACTCCAAGATCACAGCGCAAGGGAAAGCCCTCACAGCCGTAGTCAACCTTTACGAAGCTCTCGGAGGCGGATGGAACAATTAAAAATTGAAATAGCTAAACCATAGCTCATCAGGTCTGAGACCTGATAATAATGCTTAACCCCAGACTTCAATCTGGGGTTGCCCAAGCAAAAGCTCAGTAGCCTCGGAGAGGCGCTTCATGGTAAAGATTAACTCTTATTATCTATAATAATTATGTTCTCAAAATATTAGAATTATGAAAAACTTATATCTCATACTGTCAGCCGGCTGCCTTCTCATTTCTTCTGTTTCTTGCAAGAAATCTGATAAGAAAGATACGACATCAGACATCCCCGAAATATCTGTGGCGACTCCTGTTGTCGATTCCATCGTTCTACACAAGACTTATCCGGGTCTATTGGGAGCCTCCGACCATGCCGATATTGTCGCAAGGGTAAATGGAACACTCTTGGCTGTCAACTATCAAGGAGGCGCATACGTCAATAAGGGAGCTGTACTCTTCACAATAGAATCCACAAAATACCGCGATGCAGTGCAACAGGCGCAAGCCTCTCTTGCAACCGCAAAGAGCCAACTTGAATACGCCACAAAAAACTATCAGGCTCTAAGTGAAGCGTTAAAGAGCGATGCAGTGTCGCAGATTGAGGTGATTCAAGCAAAAGCATCCATGGAGCAGGCTGCTGCGTCTGTCAAGAATGCAGAGGCCGCCCTCAGCCAAGCCAATCTTAACCTCTCATATTGCACCGTCAGGGCTCCCATCAACGGATACGTTGCTTCCAACCTGGTAAACGTGGGTGAATACATCAGCGGTGAAGGTGCACCGGTAAAACTCAGCCACATATACGACAATAAAAAGATGACAGCAGTGTTTAACATTGAAGATGCGCAATATGAAGAAATGATAGGTCAAAACGGGGGTATGGAACATTCTCTTTATCGAAACGTTCCGATCAAATTCGCGCAGCCGCTCCCTCATTCATATACTGCTGACCTCACTTATCAGTCTCCTTCAATCAATTCATCTACCGGTACTCTACAATTGAAGGGATCCATCACTAATATCGACAATGAATTGAAAGACGGTATGTATATCACCGTCGAACTCCCCTACGGAGTAAATCCCAAGGCTATATTGATCAAGGATGCTTCTATCGGAACTGACCAGCTCGGCAAATACGTCTACGTTGTCAACGATTCCAACAAAGTGGTCTACACACCAATCAAAATCGGCGAGCTTTACCAAGATTCCCTCAGGGTTGTCAACGAGGGTCTCAACCCCTCCGACCGCTACGTCACCGAGGCCCTTCTCTCCGTCCGCAACGGTATGACCGTAAAACCCAACCCCACAAAATAGCGAGAGACTTTGCCAAGTGTAAATTATGCATTATGCATTATGAATTATGAATTATGCATTGTGCATTATGAATTATGCATTAAATAGATAGATTATGTTCTCAAAATTCTTCATAGACCGCCCGATTTTTGCTACCGTCATCGCCGTCTTGATGGTACTCGCCGGCGCGATGTGCTACTTTACCCTTCCTGTGGCACAATATCCTGATATCACACCACCCACAGTGATGGTCAGTGCAAATTATCCGGGCGCCTCTGCTTCCACAGTGGCCCAGACTGTCGGTGTACCCATTGAGCAGCAAGTCAACGGAGTGGAAGGTATGCTTTATATGAGCAGTAACTCAGGCTCCGATGGCAGCTATAGCCTTACAATCACTTTCGAAAACGGTACGGACCTCGACCAAGCTGCCGTAGAAGTTCAGAATCGCATCTCTATGATCAGTGCCACACTGCCTTCAGAAGTAGCACAGCAGGGTGTAAGCGTCAATAAGGAATCCAGCAACCAGCTGATGTTCGTTTCCCTTACAGCTGATGATTCCAAGAGATACGATGCTCTGTATCTGACCAATTATGCCCAACTCAACCTTGTGAATCCTCTAAGCCGAATTGACGGCGTTGGTGGAGTGCAGGCATTCGGTGGCGGTGAATACAGCATGCGCATATGGCTCGATCCTGAAGCCCTGCGTATCAGGGATCTGACCCCTGCTGATGTCTCAAGCGCTATCCAATCGCAGAATATGGAAGTTAGTGCCGGCTCAATAGGTCAACCGCCACTCAACGAAAACAACGCATTTGAATATACTCTCGTCAGCAAAGGACGTCTGACCACTCCGGAAGAGTTTGGGAATATAGTGATCAAGACCGATGGCACGAATATGCTCCGTCTGCGTGATGTGGCTAAAATCGACTTGGGTTCTGAAAGCTACTCAAATACTTCCACCATCAATGGCAAACCGGCTTGCGCCATAGGCATTAATCAGCTTCCTGGTGCCAATGCACTTGATGTGGCAAAGGCTGTGACTGCAGAACTCAACAGACTTCAGCAATATCTCCCCGATGGTGTTCACCTCAATGTCATCATGAATCAGACTACCTACGTGAAAGAATCGGTAGACGATCTCTTCATGACATTCCTCCTCACATCTCTCATCGTGATGGTAGTGATCCTCATTTTCTTGCAAAACTGGCGTGCGGTGGTAATCCCGATGATTACAATCCCCGTCTCTTTGATCGCCACTTTTGCTGTGATGAAACTGATGGGATTCTCTCTCAATACTCTCTCCCTCTTCGGTCTTGTGCTGGCTATTGCTATTGTGGTGGATGATGCAATAGTAGTAGTTGAAGACTGCTCCCGTCTTGTCGATACCGGGGAAATGACCCGTCATCAAGCCGCTACCAAGGCAATGCAGGAACTGACAGGCCCTGTTGTCGGAGAAGTGCTTGTTCTCCTGTCGGTATTCATCCCTACTGCCTTCGTTTCCGGCATCACCGGTCAGCTTTACAAGCAATTTGCCCTTACCATTGCAGTCTCAACAGCTTTCTCCGGTTTCAACGCCCTTACCCTTACTCCGGCTCTGTGTGCTCTTTTCCTCACTCCAAGAAAACAATCGAACTTCTTTATCTACCGCTGGTTTAATGCCGGATGGACTAAAGTTGAAAACCTCTACAACAAGATTGTAGGAAAAATGCTCAATCATGCCACTGCTTCCCTTCTTGCATTCCTTGTGCTCGCAGGACTCGCTTTCTGGGGATTCGTGAAATGGCCTACCAGCTATATTCCCTCAGAAGATATGGGCTACTTCATGACCTCTGTCCAACTTCCGACCAGTGCTTCTCTTGAAAGAACGGAGAAAATCACAAATGCCCTTGCAGCTGACATTAAGGAGTTGCCGCAAGTGAAGGATGTAATGACCATCTCCGGATTCTCTATGATGGGTGGTGGAGCTGCTTCAAACGGCGCAACCATCATGGTTATGCTCGAGCCGTGGAAAGAACGTGGAAAGAAAGGCTCCGTTGACAAGGTAATGGCAAAAGTTGACGAGATTTCAGCCAAATATCAAGGCGCAATGATCTTCTCGGTCAATCCTCCTGCAATTCCGGGCCTCGGAATGTCTTCGGGTCTTGAAATGAATCTTCTCGACATCAACTCTCTTGGTCCTACAGAAATGCTCAAGGCTATTGATGCGCTCCGTGAGGCAGTCGACAAAGACCCGCGTTTTGCGTCTCTCACTTCTATGTATCAAGGAGTAGTTCCTCAATATCAGCTCAATATTGACCGCGACAAAGCCAAGACACAAGGTTTGGTGATGTCTGATATATTCAGCACATTAAGCGGTTACCTTGGAGGCAACTATGTGAATGACTTTGTTGAGTTCGACCGCGTTTTCCAGGTCCGTATGCAAGGCGATCAGGCTGCACGTGACAATATCAATGATGTGCTTCGCCTTTCTGTAAGAAATTCCCAAGGTGAGATGGTGCCATTCTCTTCTTTCACTACTATCGAACCCGTTATGGGGCAGTCTTCGATCAACCGATACAATATGTATCAGTCTGCATCCGTGACAGTCACCCCGGCTAAGGGAGTCTCATCTTCCGAAGGTATTGAGGCAATGGAGCAACTCGTGCAGTCGACTCTCGGCAAGAACTATTCTTACGCTTGGACTGGCATAGCATATCAGGAAACCCAATCCGGCACCACTATCACATTCGTATTCATATTTGCAATCATCATGACTATCCTCGTGCTTGCAGCGCAATATGAAAGCTGGACCGACCCGATAGCCGTGATCCTCGCCACTCCGATAGCAATCCTCGGCACGATCCTTGGATGTATCTGCATGAGTCAGTCAATCAGCGTCTACACCCAAATCGGTTTGATATTGTTGATAGGTATGTCGGCTAAAAACGCGATCCTGATTGTGGAATATGCAATGGACTTCCGTAAGAGTGGAAAATCCATAAAGCAGTCAGCTCACGATGCCGGAGTGATCCGTTTCCGTCCTATCATGATGACTGCCCTCGCATTTGTATTCGGTGTAATGCCGATGATGTTTGCCACTGGAGCTGGTGCCAACAGCCGTATCGAACTCGGCACAGCCGTAGTCTTCGGCATGGCAATGAATGCCTTCATCGGCACACTCTTCGTTCCCAACTTCTGGGAATTCATGCAGCGCATCAATGAAAAGTACCTTTCGGGTCTCTTCAAAGATCCGGCTCCTACCAAAAAGCAGGCCGACAGCAACACGTCGGATATTGTCTGATTATCTCGAAAAAGTATGAAAAGGAGGATGTTCTTTTGAGAGCATCCTCCTTTATATATAAAGTAGTTGCGCACTCTGTGCGCGTCCCGGCGCGTCTTATTTATTCCCCGTGGGCATAAACACAAAAAACACTGCCCCCACAAGGCAAAGAAACGCCGCAACATGATTCCAATGAAGTTTCTCACCCGACAAGAAAAAAACAGATATAATGGTAAATACAGTCAGTGTGATCACCTCCTGAACAACCTTCAGCTGCATCATAGAGAATGGACCTCCATTCTCTACATATCCCATCCTGTTGGCAGGAATCATGAAGCAATATTCAAGCAAAGCGATGCCCCAAGAGAGAAGAATTACTGCAAAAAGAGGCCAGCTCTTAGTCCAGCCAAGCGATTGCATCTTCAGATGGCCATACCATGCCATGGTCATGAAAACATTAGAAATTATAAGTAATCCTACTGTCAATAAAGTCGTTTTCATTTTCAATCTTATTTTTGGCTGCAAAATTAATGATTTTTTTGAAATCATTTGTTATAGTATTGTATTTTTTAACGAATCCATTATAAATTATGCTCTCAAGTGGAAAACTCGGATTCTGGGGTCTCACTGCCCTCGTGTTCGGACTAATGGTGGGGACCGGTATCTACAATCTCCCCCAGAATATGGCACATGTCGCCAATCCCGGAGCTGTTTGGCTCTCCTGGATTGTGACGTCTATGGGAATCCTCCCTCTTGTGCTTGCCTTCAAGTGGCTCAGCGACCGGTATCCTCAATATAATGCAGGAATATACCAGTACGCCCTCGCGGGTTTCGGACGATACGCGGGGTTCAACATCGCGTGGGGCTACTGGCTCTGCACTGCATTCTCAAACATCGCATACGCTGTGATGCTCAATGACTCCATTGGAGCCTTTGTCCCGGGGCTTCTCCGGCATGGTTGGGAAATGGTAGCCTTCGGAAGCGTATTGATCTGGATAATGTTTTTCATTGTGTCGCGTGGCATAAAGACTGCTAAATTCGTCAACAATCTGCTTGCTGCTGTCAAGGTGTTGATGCTCATCTTCATCATCACCATACTGATAATCTTCTTCAAGGCAAGACTGTATGAGACTGACGTATGGGGAGCTGTAGCAGGAGTGGGAGTCACATGGAAACAAGTGAAGGAAACTATGATGGTCACTCTCTTCTGTTTTTTCGGTGTCGAAGGTGCCGTAATGATGTCGGCAAGGGCTAAGAAAAGTTCTGATGTCGGCAAAGCCGGTATAGCCGGTTTTCTGATTTCGCTTGCGCTTTATATGGCGGTTTCTTTGCTCAGCTACGGTCTGCTCGGCAGGGCACAGCTCGCCGACCTCCCAGATCCTTCCATCGCCTACATATTACGCGAAACCTGTGGGGTATGGGCATATTGGTTTGTAATTTGTGCTGTAATAGTATCATTGCTCGGAGGATGGGTGGCATGGACATTAGTGGTGGCACAGGTTCCTTATGAAGCTTCGCTCGTAGGCATCCTGCCTAAGTATTTCAGTAAAGTAAACCGTCACAACATGCCGACATACGGACTGTTTGCCTCAAGCATCGTAATGAACCTCTTCCTTATCATGGTGGCTATGGCAGACGACGTATATCTTGCAGCCCTTCATATCACAGGCCTAATGATCATACCCGGATATTTCTTCACAGGTCTTTTCCTGATAAAGAAAGCCGACAACTGGAGAATCATGACCATAGCCATCGTGACTACTCTCTTCTGCATCTGGATGGCATATTCCGGAGGACTGCTAAATATGTTCCTCACCTCAATATTCTACCTTCTCGGCACCGGATTCTACATAAAGACCCACAAAGAGCGTCAGCTCCCCGGCACACCCCTCTTCACATCCGGAGAAAAATGCTGCTTCATCATCCTATGCATAGCCTCCCTCATCTCCGCCTACATCCTCATCTCCCGCTTCCTCTAATTGGAAATTGAGAATTAAAAATCACCATGATTCCCCAAGATAGAACATGATATACCATGGTAAAACATGATTCATCATGATATATCACGATAAATCACTAATAATTAATCGTTAATAGTTAAAGCCATGCTCCCATTCCTCCAATCCCACCCCCTGATACCTCTCTTCCTGACCCTCGGACTCGGATTCCTGCTCGGTAAAGTCCGTTTCGGCTCATTCTCTCTCGGTTCTGTAGCAGCCACACTTATCGTAGGTGTCATTATCGGGCAACTCGACATTGTGATTCCTGATATGGTGAAGATAGTATTTTTCCTTTTCTTCCTGTTTTCCGTCGGATATGGCGTAGGTCCTCAGTTCTTCCGTGCCTTCAAGGGAAATGGAGTGAAGATAGTCGCATTCGCTGCTGTTGCTGCTCTTGTCAGTGCAGGAGTCGTTGTATTGGCAGCCGAAATCTTTGGCTACAGCAAAGGCGTCGCCGCCGGATTGTTTGCCGGATCACAGAATGCTTCTGCATCATTAGGACTAATGACCGACACCTTGAAGGAGATGCCGATGGAAGACTCGGTCAAAGACCACATACTCAAACTGATTCCGGCATGCTATGCCGCGACATACGTACTCGGTACAGTCTTCACTGCATGGTTTCTATCCTCTATGGCACCAAAAATGATCGGTGGATTAAAGAAAGTGCAAGCTGACGTGGCAGAGATGGAGCAAAAACTTGAAGGATCAGATACTCCACTCGGTCCGGGCATGATTCCGGCCCGCCGTCCTGTAGTATACCGGGCATACGAAATAACAGACAGTTTTTTCGATACCCCTCGCTCGCCTGAAGAAATCCGGGAGCATTATAAGTCAATGAATGTGCGTGTGGTATTCGTGCGTGCCCGGATCAACGGGATCATTACAGACCCTTCCCCTGACGTGCATCTATCTAAAGGAGATCATATAGTGCTGGGCGGACGATCTCAAGAGATGGCTGCCCTTCCATCGCCTCCGGGTCCTGAGGTTGTGGACCAAGAACTTCTGAATTTCGGTGCTGAACGTACTCCGGTCACAATATCTTCGAAAGATATAGATGGCATAACTCTCGGACAGTTGCGCTCTCAAGAATACATGGACCGCATCGCAATAGCATCCCTGAAAAGAAACGGTCTGTCATTACCTGTCAAAAACAATACTCAACTTAGTGGTGGTGATGTAATCACCCTCGTAGGTTGGCCTTGCGACGTTGCGGCAGCTGCAAATAAAATTGGCTATGCTGACCGCGATACAAATGTCACGGATATGGTATTTTTAGGATTAGGCATTGCCTTAGGTTGCATCATAGGTGCTTTATCGATAAAGATAAATGGTATACCTATGGCATTAGGCGTAAGCGTAGGCTCTCTCTTCTCCGGTCTTTTTCTTGGTTGGCTACGTTCCAAACGTCCCTCATTTGGTCATATTCCCTCATCAGCTCTCTGGATACTCAATAATCTTGGAGTGAATATGTTTATATCAGTCTTAGGTCTTTCGGCAGGAAGCGCCTTGATGGCAGGCCTTCACGAAGCGGGAATCGCAATAGTTGGAATAGGTTTGCTTCTTACCTTCCTCAGCATTGTGATAAACGTCTTTATAGCGCACAAGATCTTCCGCTTCTCTACTCCGGAAGTGTTAGGATGCGTGGCAGGTGCAAGATGTAGCGTTGCATCAATCGGTGCAATCCAGAACGCCCTCGGCTCCGACGTCCCCAACCTCTCCTTCACCATCACCTACGCCGTAGCCAACATCACCCTCGTCTTCTCCTCCCTCATAGTCCTATTCCTCATTAATTGATAATTGAAGCAAGCCGCCTTGCAGCAACTTTCGGCACCATTGGATTCTTTCCAATGGTGCCGCTCCTTGCGACAATATCCGGCGAATTGATGCAAATCACTCTCTCAAATCCAGCATCCAGCAACGCTTGTTTATCAGCAACTCTCCCAGCAACAAGCCACACAGGAATCCCCTTCCTCTTCCCCCTTTGAAGTATTTCAAAAGGTATCTTACCCATAAGTGTCTGTCGGTCAGAACTCCCTTCTCCAGTCACTATAAGGTCTGCCCCTTCTATGTCATCATCAAAGCCTGTCAGATCAAGCAGTGTCGATGCTCCCTTCTTAATCTCACCTCCAGCCAATGCCATCAGCCCACCTGCCGCGCCTCCGGCAGCTCCACTTCCTGGCTTAATATTAAGATCTATTCCTATCTTCTTATATATCAACTTTCTGATATTTTCCATTCCCTCCTCAAGAATCTTAACATCCTCGTCAGATGCCCCTTTCTGAGGACCAAAGATATGAGCAGCGCCTTCTTTCCCGGTAAAAGGCGCTCTGACGTCGCACAGCAAAGTCAGTTTAAGGTCGGCAGATTTCCTCTTAAAATCATCAGAAAACTCTATATTTGCAACTTCTGAGAGCATATCACCACGAAATGGACGTGGAAGTTCATTTCCATCAGCATCCACCAGCCGCAAACCCAATGCCTGAAGAGCACCGAGCCCGGCATCCACAGTTGCTGAGCCTCCAAGTCCGAGCCTTATATCCCGTATTCCTCTATTTATAGCGTCCTTTATCATCTGTCCGACACCGTAACTCGTAGTATTGAGCGGATTACGAAGTTTTTCCGGAATCAACGTCAGTCCTGCGGCTGATGCAAAGTCGATATATGCACTTCTCCCATCACAATTATTGACCATCAGCCATTTCGTATTAATCGCTTTTCCAAGAGGATCCTTAACATGACATTCACAAAATTCTATTCCCTTTTGCCCGGAAGCTACCATTTGCGACATTCCTTCCCCTCCATCCGAAACAGGAGTAAAAACCACCTTCGCTTCCGGCCAAGCCTCCTGAAGCCCAACTGCCATCCATAGGGATGCATGATAAGAATCCAAACACCCCTTCATCGAATCCATAGCCACCACTATCTTTTTCATCACTAAAATATTTTCTAACGACAATTAAAAGTTTCGTACCCACTCAACCACTTTCCCAATTCCCCTCTGTGTGCCCTCTGTGTGAACCTTACTCATTTTTAGGAATCGGCCGGAGTCGCGAATAAGGCAATGAATCAATTTTCTTGTATGCCCTATACTTTTTATAATCCTCTTTTAAGACTCGGTTTTTCGTCTCCCGAATGGAATCAACCCATTTATTACGCTCTATGCCAAACTTTCGTGGTCGCAAAATCTTGAAATCCCATAGATGCTCATAATCCGTCAGGTAAACCCTCTGCGTATGATACCTTTCTCCTGTCCTCTTATTATAGGATGCCGGCATGACAGGAGCTATCGTATCCATCACATGGATTTCATGATACGGCATACGAGAAAATGAATGAGGGGGATACTTTGCATTGACTGTGTAATAATTATATTTGTCTTCTCCAATATATCCATAATTCACCACAACTCTGTATATTGTATCCTTAGATTGATTATCAATATAACTACCCCCTGGTTTCAATCCCCTTTCATAAGGGAAAACATAATATTCCCTTACTTTGTACTCATACAATGCACGTTTCGGGCCATTCTCAATTACAACAACATCAGGCATAATCCATTCCACAAAAGCAACACCTCCCACTCCAACAACTACAAAAATGAACAAAAACGCATTAAGAAGATAATAAACAATTACATTAATTTTTTGTCCTGATTGTTGGCTCCATTCATCTTGAAATAACGGAGAATATTTTTGATAATACCTGCGGTTAAATGGAAGCAAATAAAAGGCCAAGGCCACGCATCCTAATATGGCACCGACCCCAATAACCCAAATGACAGAGGAATAGACAAAGAAATTTTTAAAGACATAAAAACTAAACACTGTAATGCCTAACGCCACTACAGCTTCAACAACCGCCTCCTTCAACGGACCTACACGTTTATGTCTCCAAAACCATTTCAAGTTATAGCGTCCAAAAGGCATACAAAGCAATGTCGTCACTATCAATGCCAACGCCGCCCCAATCAAATAAACTTCCTCCTGACTAAATTCCATAATATCTTAATTCCCAAATTTTGAATAAGTCTCAACATTGCCAATATGTGATGATATGCTGGTGAATTTGCAAACCAATTATGAATTTTGCATTATGCATTATGCATTAAAACATAAGTCAGCTCATGCCGAAGATTAGGCGTCAATTCCGAAGTATTGGATTTCAGCTCTTCTATAGTCCACCATCTTCCCCCATCAAGCTCATCGCTTGGATGCACATCGGCAGGATCTACAACCGTCTTAAAACTATTGATAAGCTCCCTTTCCCTATCAGATTCAAACACATATCCTTTCACAAATTCCGGGACAAAATCTGTCAAACCCAATTCTTCCCGTGCCTCCCGCCTAAGAGCGTCCCCTACACACTCTCCAAAATCAACATGCCCTCCTACAGCCGTATCCCATTTTCCCGGTTGGATATCTTTCCATTTAGGACGATGTTGAAGAAATAGCCTTCCCTCCTTATCAAACACATGAAGATGCACCACAGGATGAAGCAACTTGCTTCCCCCGTGGCACTCCCCTCTCGTAGCCTTTCCAATGACATTCCCTGCTTCATCTACAACAGGAAATATCTCCTGACTATTATCCTTATTCATAATTAAGAATCATCGCTGATCATTGATCGTTAATCGTTGATCGTTAATCATTGAGATCGTTAATCGTTAGATTTGAGTCGCTCTGCTGCAAATTTACCCATTACTTCATAACCAGCAGGGTTCAGATGAAGCCAGTCGTCAGAGTATTCGGATCTCAAAGCAGAAGGATTTGCCGGATCTCTGACCAACGCATCGAAGTCTATCACGCCATCTACATCCTTGTTCGCTCTTATCCAGTCATTAAGCGTAAGACGTGCCGCCTCACTGAAATGATTTTCATAGAAACTGTTTTTATAGGGAGTTATCGTGGCAAGATACACTTTCTTCCCTGCATCCTTACTCTTTTGTATAAAGCTGCTATAGGCTTCTATAATTTTGTTGACTATCTCCTGATGATTAGGACGCTGGCCTCCAATATCATTCACTCCTTCGAAAATCACTACAGATGTCACACCCGTCTGGCCAAGAACATCGCGGTCAAAGCGTACTACTGCCGGCTCGCTGAGCCCCCCGTTCACTACGGCGTTTCCACCGATACCAAGATTTAGCACGCCTACCTTACCATCAAAAGCCTTAGCAAGGAAGTCGGGCCAACGGTTCTGAAGGTTTGTTGTGCTTCCTCTGCCATCAGTAATAGAGTTTCCTATTATTGCTATGCATTCAGTAGGCTGCTCTGTCTGAACATCTATACATGATATATTATACCAGTGGTCTAACTTCTCTGCTTCCACGAACTTGGTCTTTGGCTTAGCTTCACCGTTTATAATATAGGAAGTAGTACGCGAACCGCGATGCGACGAAGCATTCACCGGGGTATTCTCTCCATAATTTACAGTTATTGCCAATTTCTGCAACGGCTGAAGGTCATACTTAATCTCATCACTATACACAGCCTCTCCAGCGGGAATGGTAACGGATTTTTTCCCATTAAATGTCAAATATTTTGCTGATTTCACATCTATATCACAGGAATCCAAAGCATTGGCAATAAACACCGACTTAATCTCAACCGGCTCCTTACTGTGGATATTACTCAGCTGCATCCGCATCACATCTCCCGGTATTGAAACCTGCACTATTTCTCGAAGGGCACGCCCGGAAAGACTCGACTTCGGCATATCGCCCGGACCCGTAAACTCAACGGCAGTAGCCCAGGTCCCGGTCCACATTTTTTCTGCATCCTGTGCCATAGCTCCCATTATGCACACAGACGACAATACTAAAGATGCCAATCTTTTCATAGATGATAATATTCTTTTAAAAATTATTTAAGTTTCGCTTGTTATTGCATATTGATTCGCTATCCCTCAGAGCAGGCTTTGCGATTGATCTATGCAAGCTCCCGGCGATGCGAATATGCAAAGTTAGCAAAAAACATTAGAATATATGCAAATACTTACTACTAAAATGCAATTTATATATTTTTTTGTCCTTTCCTCTCCAAAACTCACCTAAATCACATGTTATGCCCCCGGATTCCAATAAGAGAGCACTTTGCTGCCGAGAGCAGAATTGATCGTCAATCGTTAATCGATTATAGATCATCGTTAATGATAGAGTCTGCGAATTTGTCGATGATTGCTTCCATTTTCGAGTTGATATCGTCCATCCTTTTGAGAAGACTTTTCTTTTCTTCATCAAATCTTGTGGGATATCGATTGTGCATATCGTTAAACTGCATTTGAAGTTGATTAAGCAGATTGCGATATGGCTGTAGGGCGGCATGTAGTTCTTCCATTCTGACTTGGATGCTCGAACCTTGTGGCGCCGGGGCTCCCATGCTTTCGAAAAGGTCGGCAAGGGGCTCTTTATTGAGCCATGCGTTAGTCATAAAAGTGTATTGCTCTTGGTTGTGAATATCATAGTAACCGTTATGTACGGTAATATCAACTGTAAATCCCGGAATGAAATATATATTTATCCAGGCAGAACATAGACTGCCGTCAGGCATTAAGGCCCGGATGCGTCCTGCCTTAATTGTATTGAGGTCAGTCTCGAAGCGGAACTTTTTGTTTTTGACAGGAACGCATGCCACTAAGTCGGAATCTGTGATTTTCTTATCGATATCTACAATATAAATATTATAGCATGAGTCAGGAATGTCGAGAGCCACGTGACCGTCGATGACGAATTTGTGTTGTGCGACTGCATTTTGTATTCCGTCAGACGACATCATTTTGTATTCTGACTTTTTCTCTTTTTTGGCTTCCATACCGCAAGGGAATGAAGCCATCAGAATGACTCCAAGAAGAATGTAGTGGAATATTCTTTTCATAATCTTCAGGTTTTTCGTGTATGGTATCTCTTATTGATAAACGTTTTCTTCGTCCATTAATTGCGCTATATAGGCTTCGTTAGACTCAATTTCATCCCTCATTTGCTCAATGAAGGCAATCTCTGCGTTTCTGCTTGTTTCTATCAGCCTGATTCTCACCTCATCTGGATCCAGGGATTTCTCTTGGTTGATCATCGGCATTGCTCCTTCTGTGACCGCATGTGGCTCTGATTCATCCGACACTTCCTCTTTCATAGATTGCATAAGAGAAGGTTTCTGTAAGATGGCAGATTTTGTCGTGGACTTTTTGGAGACTGATGATATATTGATCTTTGTAGGTTTTGACTCTGCAAAGAGTTCGGAGCTAATGATTTTGTGTAGAGTATCGGAAAGTGCCGGAACAGGCGTTTCAAGACTTGCAGATACGTTCGCTACTTCTGAATGAGTCTTTTTGTCATGATGAAAGATAACTGTCACCATGACAAGGAGAGCAACTGCTGCAGCTGACGATGATGCAGAAAGGAATATCCTGCGGAGTCTGCGTCGCTTGGAAACAACATGCGCCTCAGCCAACACTCTTTCCATGAACCCTGGGGAGGTGTGAAAATCGCATTTTGGAGATAGAAGACATTCAATATCTTCATCTGACATATATGTTTTTCTTTCTTCGTTCATGTTTTTGTTATTTCTTAGGTTTTTTATTTAGGTTTAGGTTTTCTTTTATACACCAGATTGCATGTCGATAGCGCGATTTAGCAGTAGGCTCTGAAACGTCTTGAAGTTCAGCTATTTGCTTGAAGGTCAAATTGTCGTAGCATTTTAGCCTAACTGCTTCAGCCTGATTGAATGGTAGATTATCAAGCAAGATGGAGATTCTGCTGAATTCTTCACGGATGTCGTCTTCGCTTTCCTCCGGAATATCCTCAGAATCTTCAATTGAGATTATCGTCTCCTTCTTCTTCCGTTGCCAATCTATGCAACTGTTGCTGATACTCCTGAGTAAATATGCCTCATAACTTTTGATCTCTCTCCCTTCAATCATTGCACGATATAACCTTATTAAGACATCTTGCACGATATCCTCCGCCACTTCACGCACTCCAATTCTTATGTATGCAAAGCGGAATAGTCGGTCTTGATATTGGCTGACTACGTTTTTGAAAATGTCTATGTCAGAAGTCTTCTTCGGATTCATAAATCGTATCAGGTCATCTTTCCTTTGCTTATGCTGCTTATGCTCCGGATTGGTGCCCCTTCAAAAAGATAGACGTAGATTTTTCTCAAAAGATTGAATTTTCAAAGATTTTTTTGTAATTTTGCAGTGTCGTTCATAAAGAGCGACATGAATATGAGTTTATTTTATTTAGATTTAGGCAATACATTGGCGCACGTTCAGAACTACGCTTTCAAGGAGAACTGGAAGAGTACGGCAAGTCTGACTACTGCACACATCTGATTGAAATTCAGAGTGGTTGCATATCATCTGCAGATAGATGATATGCTACATCATCTTTTTATTCACTAAATAATTTTTTTACATTCCAAAAATGAACAATCGACGATTGCTCACAGGATTGCTGTCAGCGACCCTGTTGAGCGTGGGTGTGTGTGCTTACGGTCAGAAGTCTGAGATGCTTACTCTTGAACAATTGTTTGAGATTGCAGAAAACGGAAGCATTCAGTTGCGTCCCTCTTTCTCAGCTGAAGAGGAAGCCCGAAAAGAAATCAGCGTTGCCAGAGCAGGAAAGCTTCCTGATATAAATGCTTCGCTTTCTTTAAGCTACAATGGAGATGGATTCACTACAAAACGAAACTTTTCCGACTATCAAAAAGCCACTATTCCCCATTTGGGAAACGGAGTGGCTGTCAGCGTCAATCAACCAATATATACCGGCGGAGCCATCACTTCCGGTATAAAGCTTGCTGAATTGAAGTTGACTGCAGCGCGATATGCTACTGAATTGCAACGCGACAACATAAGATTCCAGCTCGCAGGATTCTATCTCGATATATATAAGTACTCAAATCTGCGGCGTGTGGTGGAGAAAAACATCGCTCAAGCCCGGAAGGTTCTTGAGGAGATGAGAGCCCGATATGAGCAGGGTGTAGCACTGCAAAACGACATTACACGTTATGAACTGCTTGTGTCAAATCTGGAATTGCAACTGGTCAAAATAAATAATACCATCGAAATCCTAAACAATAACCTTGTAAAAATTGCCGGTCTTCCTTCAGACTGTATGATAGATCCGGATACCACCATCCTGCAAAAGTCACTGCCTGTGCAGAGTGAGGCCGGCTGGCAATCAGATGCGACATTCAATTCCCCCACAATCAAACTGGCACAGTCTAAAGTGGAGATTTCCAGAAAGGCTGAAGATCTTACAAAATCAGATATGCTACCGAAAATAGGATTGCAGGCCGCATGGAATCTTGATGGTCCTATTCTCGTTGAAGTGCCTCCGATCGACCGCAATCTAAGCTATTGGTATGTGGGAGTAGGTGTTTCCTACAACTTATCCTCGCTTTTCAAGACAGATAAATCACTCTCCCGCAGTCGGGCTGCAACGATTCATGCAGAAGATGAGCTCGCCGCCGCAAAAGAAAATACAGAATTGTCAGTAAGAGCAGATTACATACGGTATATGGAGGCTTATGAAGAGTTAAAGACACAGAATAAAAGTGTAGAACTCGCCGAACGCAACTATTCTACTGTTTTCACTCGCTATTCAGCCGATATGGCATTGATCACAGATATGCTTGATGCGGCAAACGCTCTTCTTGATGCAGAGCAACAGCTCGTAAATGCGAGAATCAATATAATCTACTATTATTATAAACTTCTTTTTACTTCTGGAAAAATATGAACCACCGTACAAAAAAGATAATTTCTTACATCATCACATTTGCTGTAATTATAATCGCCGGAATTTGGGTTGCATCCAAATTCATTCATCTGGGCGATGTGGAATTCACCGACAACGCTCAAGTGGAGCGTCAGATAGTGCCTGTCAATAGCCGTGTGCAAGGTTATATAAAAGACATTCGTTTCAAGGAATATGAGCCTGTCAAGAAAGGGGACACTCTTGTCATAATAGATGATGCCGACATGCGTCTAAGAGTTGCTCAAGCAAGAGCTGACTATCAAAATGCCCTCGCCGGGCGAACTGTGGCAGACAGTTCTGTAGGAGTGGCGGCTGCCAATGTTGCCGTAAGCGAGGCCTCGATCTCCGAGGCTAAGATCCTTATGGAGAATGCCGCTGTAGATCTTGACAGGTACCGTAAACTGTTGGATAAGGATGCCGTCACCCGCCAGCAATATGACAAGGTAGAAACCGATTATAAAGCAAAAAAAGCACGTTATGAAATGTTGGCTCGTCAGCGCTCTGCCACTACATCCGTTGTCGCTGAGACTCGCCAACGGATTGCACAGAACGACGCTGGAATTGAGCTTGCCAAGGCTTTGCTTGAAACTGCGGAACTCAACCTTTCATATACAGTGATCACTGCTCCTTGCGATGGATTTGCATCACGCAAGGAAATACAGGTCGGTCAGCTTGTTCAGCCAGGGCAGACCCTGCTTGACGTGGTGGACTCTTCAGATGTTTGGGTCACTGCCAACTATAAAGAAACACAGTTGAAAAATATCCATCCGGGCAGCGAGGTGGAAATCAAGGTTGATGCAATTCCCGGGAAGACTTTCACAGGAAAAGTCGTCTCATTGTCTTCTGCAACTGGGGCTACCATATCCTTGCTACCTCAAGATAATTCCGCCGGTAATTTTGTAAAGGTCAGGCAAAGAATACCCGTTAGAATTGAATTGACAGAGGGTGAAGACCTTAATCTGTTGAGAGCCGGAATGAATGTGGAATGTGAAGTGAAATATTGATATGGGAGACTGGCATGGGCCCCAGGGCCCGTTTGATATTCCTGACGTTCCTGACTACGTGCCGCGTTGGTTGAAGCCTTGGCTATTTATTCTTTTTGTGCTCATAATGCAGTTCTCCGGTGGCATCTACCTTGCCGCAGCTACTGATATGGTGGGCTCCACGGCACTTATGCAGGAAGATATCCTGATGGCTGGATATGCTTCTTTGATAGGAATGTCGATTAATTTCTGCGTCATGTTTAGGCTTAAGTTCCGGTTTTCCAATCGTGTTAGCCTGATCACTTGCGCACTGGTGCTCATAATTGCCAACTTTGTCTGTGCCAACACTGCGTGCGTACCGTTATTGGTAGCCACGTGCTTCATTGCTGGATGGTTCAGGATGTGGGCAACATTTGCCTGCAATTCCACTATACAGCTTTGGATAACGCCGAAGCGGGATATGGCAATCTTTTTCTGTTATATATATCTTGTAGTGGATGGTGTGATTCAGTTGAGTGGAATCTCCACTATTTACACCGCTTTCTTTAGCCAATGGGAATATATGCACTGGATCATGAGCGGATTGCTGATGTTGATGGTTGTATTGGTCTTAATATTGGTCAAGCCTGTAAAAGGCCCGATGCAGATTCCATTGTTAGGTATCGATTGGATAGGAGCATTGCTATGGAGTGTTTTTATGCTTTGCTTCACTTTCATATGCGTCTATGGAAATTTCTATGACTGGTGGGATGCGGAAGAAATCGTTGGAGCGGCAATCTTAGGCGTGGTGTGTCTCATCATCAATCTTTGGCGAGCATCATTTCTGCATCATCCTTATATATCGTTTCAAGCATTGAATAACCGAAATGTAAAAAGAGCCACTTTGATCTATCTTGTGTTTTTTACATTGGTGGCTCCTGAGCATGTGTTTGAACATGGATACGCCTCTGCAATTCTTGGTTTTGAGGAGACAAATTTGATAGATTTGAATTGGTATGTCTTCGTTGGTATAGTCATTGGATGCGCTTTCACATATTTCACATTTGCCACACGCAGATGGAGATACAAGTCCATGACAGCTATAGCCTTTGCGCTTGCTGCTATATACCTTGGATGGTTCTATTTTATGATTGACTATGGAGTAGAGAAACATATGCTCTTTTTCCCGCTCTTTATCCGTGGATTTGCTTCGGTCATTATCTCAATAGTTTTTCTGACATCCATGACCCCCGGAGAAAGCAAGCTGCATTTCTTTGTCTTTCCTCAGGCATTGACTCTCAACGGATTTACAGGAGCTGTGATGGGAGCTACTCTGGGACCTGCCATCATTGGAGAATTTCTCCGGCATACAATGTCAAAGAATGCGGCCATTATCGGAGCGCGTTTTGCTGATTACAATGCCGGGGCTACTCACATACCGTTGGGTCAGCTTTATGGGATTGTCCAGCAACACTCATTGGTAGTGTCAATGAAAGAAATTTACGGTTGGCTTCTAATTTTAGCCTTATCATTCCTGTTGGTCATTATAGTTAGTTATGGCCCGATCCGTCCCTCAGCTATATTCCCCAAATGGCGCACTATCAGAAAGCTAATTAAAAAAGAAGCCATCACTTAGCGCAGGTACTGCGCTTGTTCTCTGCGAGATCCGGACGATGCGGAGCAGCCCATTATCTTAGCGTGCTCGTAATAACCGAGACGCGAAGCAAAATTTAACATAATTTAACAACACACTGCCCGAAATCGTGCAGTCATCCCCATTATCTTTGCACTCGGATTCAAAATTAATGCACAGGTGGCGAATTCGCCGAGTGAATATGGCTCGAAAGTACCCGCTCCAAAATTATGTGGCAGTATGTACAGGAAACGGAAGCTTTGACCCCACATGACCGACGCGACGGAACCACCAAGCATTGATGGAAGTTTCTTCACGGTGGCCGAGGCCTGACGGTCCACACCGTGCCGCGCTCAGCGGAGCAAGTGTTGAGATGTACAAGCGTATCGGTGACAACACCGACAACGATGAAAACAACGACAACGCTTCCTCCGGAAGCCCGGAAAGAGCACATTGATAAGTCTGACACCCTCCCGGCCATACTTGAGAAGAATGGTTTGTCCTCCGCCAAAGTCGCTTGTGACTTTAGCCGGGTGTCTACTGTTCACGACAACCGACCGGTATTGCGATGCATAGCCGAATGCATAGGGCATAGTTACGCTGACAGGCCGAGGCCTGACGGTCCACTATCTCTGTAATTATGAATTATACATTATGGCATTATGCATTCAACAAAAGAGTATCGACCCTGACGGCCCCGGCATGACCGCATCCGGAGCCCTATGCTCTCCCCGCCAAAGGTGACGGGGCATGGAAAAAAGGCTTGCACTCGGTGTTGGTGACACTGAGTGCAAGCCTTTTTTTCATTTTGCTGTTCCACTTTTTTTTCGTAACTTTGTAACTCATCCAACAAATAACCCATGAAATTAACTAAATTAGCTTCTTCCGCCTTCATCTTTGCAGCCCTATCCTCTTCCGCTGCCGATCCAATAATATATTT
>JAIDUH010000151.1 GCA_029060285.1 Muribaculaceae bacterium
GCATTTGAGGCTGAAGCTGCCTTTGGTGCTTCTGTCCCGACATTTACTGCTCCCGATAAGAGCGGTTTTGCTTTCGAAGGCTGGAGTCAGAGCGATATCCCTGCTGTAATGCCTGCAAGAGACCTTGAGTTCAATGGATCCTATATTGTAAATGAGTTTGAACTTACATATAAGATAGGAGAAGAGATCATCAGCTCTAATAAGGTAATATTCGGAACTGAGATCACTGCTCCTGAGGCTCCCGCTAAGGAGGGTTACACATTCACCGGATGGAATAAAGATCTGAAGGTAATGCCCAATGAAGATGTGGTAGTGGAGGGAGCTTATAAGATCAATACTTATAAGATTACCTATACTGTGGAGAATGAGGACTTCGGCACTCAGGAATATGAATACGGCGCTCCTGTCACTGCGCTTGCCGAGCCTACTCAGGAAGGTCATACGTTCAGCGGTTGGGGTGATGTTCCTGCAACCATGCCGGCACATGACTTGACTTTTGGTGGTACGTTTGCAGAAAACTTCTATCGTGTTACTTTCCGCATCGACGGCACCGTCCTCTTCACAGACGACGTTGAGTATGGCACACCTGTGACTGCTCCGGAAGCTCCTGCTAAGGAAGGCTACACATTCAATGGCTGGGGTGAGATCCCGACCGCTATGCCTGCCTACGACCTGGAATATGATGGAAGCTATACAATAAATCGTTACCCGATTACATTCAAGATTGGTGATGATGTGGTTTATTATGCTACTCTTGAATACGGGGCATCAATTGAGTCTCCTGCTGCTCCAGAGAAAGAGGGTCATAGCTTTAGCGGCTGGGGTGTCGTTCCCGCTGTTATGCCGGCATCTGAACTCGAGATCACCGGTGACTACACTGTCAATAGCTACAATCTTGTCTTCCGTATCGGAGAGGAAGATTTCTCCACGACTCAGGTTAAGTTTGGAGAGGCGCTAACTGCTCCTGAGGCTCCTGCAAAAGAGGGTCATACGTTCTCAGGCTGGAGCGAGCTCCCGGCTTCCATGCCTGCCAGCGATCTTCTGATTACAGGAGTTTATAATGTCAACAGCTATGCTCTTTCGTTCAAGATCGGAAACGACGAGATATTTAAGGGCGACATCCCATTTGGTATGGTGATATCTGCTCCGGAAGCTCCACTCAAGGAAGGACACACTTTTGCAGGGTGGGGTATGGTGCCCAAGACTATGCCAGCTTACGATCTTGAGGTGAACGGTTCGTACGACGTAAACGTTTACAACCTCTCATACCTCATTGACGGCGGAAACTTCTCTACTACTCAGATCGCTTACGGTAGTCAGATCACTGCTCCCGAGGCTCCTGCGAAGGAGGGACACACATTCCTCGGTTGGAGCGATGCTGTTGCCACAATGCCGGCGAGCGATCTCGTGATCTCCGGTACATATGCTGTCAATAACTACAATATCGAGTTCAAGATCGGCGATGACTCTATATATAAAGGTGTACTTCCCTATGGAACCTCTATAGTAGCTCCTGAGGGTCCTCTTAAAGAAGGACACACCTTCGCTGGTTGGGGTATGGTGCCGTCTGTGATGCCGGCAAAAGATCTGACTTTCGATGGTTCTTACACAGTGAACATCTACAAGCTGATCTTCGATATCGACGGGGAAGATTTCTATACAACTCAGCTTGCCTACGGCTCAGACATAGTTGCTCCCGCTGAGGTGCCTGACAAAGAGGGTCACTCATTCGAGGGCTGGGGCAATGTGCCGGCGACTGTTCCCGCCAACGACTTGAGGATATCTGGTACATACTCTCCCAACCACTATACTCTCACATTCAAGATCGGAGAAGATGTTTACTTCACAGGTGAGCAGCCCTACGGTTCGGTCATCGAAGAACCCGCGACTCCGGTCAAGGAAGGTTACACTTTTGCCGGTTGGGAAAAATATCCTGAGACTGTGCCTGCTGAGAATGTGGAAGTGAATGGTTCGTTCACTATCAACCAGTATAAGGTTGAGTTCGTGATCAAGGACTATGATGCCAATGGCGACAAGGTGGTTGAGTCTTATGTAAGAGACTTCGGCGAGCCTGTCACTATCCCTGAAGTGGACAATACACGTACAGGATATACGTTCTCCGGATTTGGTGTCGTGCCTGCCACTGTTCCTGCTTCCGACGTGGTATATACTGGTGAATTCGTAGTCAACTACTATACTCTTACCTTCAGGAATGGGGAAGAGGTTGTGATCAGTGCACAAGTTCCCTACGGCGCTAAGCTTGAGGTGCCCTCTGCTCCGGCGAAGGAAGGATACACTTTCACCGGATGGGGTAATGTGCCGGCAAATATGCCTGCAAGAGATCTGGACTTCGAGGCTTCATTCGATATCAACACTTATGAACTGACATTCCGTCTTGACGGAAACAGAATTTTCACGAAGGATCTGGAATTCGGTCAGCCAATCGAGGCTCCCGAGGTGTCAGAGAAGGAAGGATACACATTCACAGGTTGGGGCGTGGTTCCCGCTACGATGCCTTCTTCTGATCTTGAGATCACAGGTGTATATGAGAAGAATTCATACAATGTTGTCTTCAAGGTAGGGGAAGAAGTGATAGAGACTCTTCAGGTTCTGTATGGCGATAAGTTCAATGCTCCCGTGGTTGCTGAGAAAGAGGGATATACTTTCAATGGCTGGGAGGGTATTCCCGAAGCAATGCCTGCCAAGGATCTTGAGTTCACAAGTGGCTACACCGTAAATAGCTATAATGTCACCTTCAAGATCGACGGAGAGATTTTCCATTCCGCGGTGGTAAACTTCGGCGAAATAATTCAGCCTTTATATCCCGATGCTAAGGAAGGCTATTCATTCAGTGGCTGGGGCATTGTTCCCAGCTCGATGCCGGCTTCTGATTTGGAGTTCAACGGTAC
>JAIDUH010000152.1 GCA_029060285.1 Muribaculaceae bacterium
GACTTGCATGTGTTAAGCCTGCCGCTAGCGTTCATCCTGAGCCAGGATCAAACTCTCCGTTGTTAGTTATATATCTTATATATATCTTCAAAGTTTTTGTTTGTCCCGGCCTCCTTTATGATAAGGTCGGAATCTCGTTGACGTGAACCCCGAGTCTTTACCTCGTGTTCCCTTGTCTCTGCTGCGTCCAATCATTTGATTGGCGCTGCTTGTCTTGTGGCATCATGTCATTGTTCTCAATCTTCCTGCTCCCGGGAGGTGGCCTCGCTGTTTCCAGCCGCTCACCGTTCGTTTCCCGATTGCGGTTGCAAAATTACAACATTTTTTCGCCCTCCGCAAGTGTTTCTCAAAAAAAATTATGCTTTTCAACATATTCTCGCCATATCTAATTATCCCTCAACGTTTTCAATAAATGTTAAATTATCTTTCGTTTTGTTAATATAATAAACCATACCCACTCTAAATTTGTTGTAACGCCGAAAAAAATCCCTACAATAAAAAAAGCGCCATCAGATGATGACGCCGATATTCACTTTTTATCGATAATCTTTGAGAATTTCTCTAAGCCGCTTGCGCGTAAAAAATATTCGAGATTTGACTGTTCCGAGCGGCATATTCAGTTTATCGGATATTTCCTCATACTTGTATCCTGCCACATGCATCGAAAAAGGCTTACGGAAATCTGGGGCAAACCCACTGAGAATTTGAGCAATCTCCTGCATCGCATAACTGGTCTCAGGCGTGCCGATACCGGAATCTTGAGAAAGATTTAGATGGTAGCAATCCTCAGAAGAGTCAATTACAGTATTCTCCCGATTATTTTTCCTGTAATTATTAATAAATATATTGCGCATTATCGTCAGCATCCATCCTTTGAAATTGGCATCAGCAACAAATTTGTCTTCGTTGTTGAGAGCTTTAAGAGTGGTATCCTGCACGAGGTCTTCGGCTTCCTCCTTATTGAGGGTAAGCTTGAGAGCGAATGAGAGAAGATTGCTCTGCATCCCTAAAATTGAATCTTGGAAAGAAGTAGTCCCGTTCATATTAGTTAGTTTAGATATAGTAGCCAATAATGGCCCCTGTAGAAGATAGATAATTTATTATAGCTTTTCCAAAGGCAAAGTTAGGACTTTTTTTTCAAACCGACAAAAAAAAAAGTAAGTTTTTTAAAACTTTTTTTCTTAAAATATTGTTATTCTATGTTAAAATCCAATAAATGCAGAAATTGCGGCCCTTAAGGGTCGCAATTCTAATATTATGGATGATGAATGAGCAGCCTCAAGCATTGCTGAAGACCTTAACCTGCTCGATTCTCGTAGTCGACATCTTTGTCACTGTAAACTTCAGCTCTCCAATCTCAAACGTCTCGCCTTCCGACGGCAATGCCTCCGTATAATGCAGAATATAGCCGGCTATGGTATTATATTCCTCAGATTCCTTAAGGTCGAGACCAAGAGCCTCATTGACTGCAGCTATCTCTGCTCGACCTGATATCTCATATTCTCCATCTGCCAATTTACGGAACAACTGCTTTTGACGATCATGCTCATCTTCAATCTCTCCGAATATTTCTTCCACCAGATCCTCAAGCGTGGCAAGTCCAGATGTGCCCCCAAACTCATCTATGACAATGCAAAGTGATCTCTTCTCAGCAATCATCTTTCGCATCATCTTATTCGCAAGCATAGTCTCGGGAGTAAAGATGACTGGCTTTATATGCTTCCGCCAGTCTGAATCAATATTGAAAAGTTCCGAGATATGTATGTACCCGACGACATCATCGATATCTTCATTGTATACGACAATTTTCGAAAGACCGGTGCGGGAAAAAAGCGAGAGTAAATCTTCTCTCGTGGCAGTATCTTTTTCCACTGCCACTATCTCATTGCGCGGACGCATGCACTCTGCAATGGTAGTATCCTTGAAATCAACGGCATTACGGAATATCTTCACTTCATTCTCCACCTCTACTTTGGCTTGCTGCGTAGAATGCAACTGCTCCTCCAGATAGTCATCAAGTTGATCCATCGTTATCAGACGGGCATCCACTTTATTCTCCTTTATTCCCAAAAGACCCATCAGACCTTTCGTGATGAAGGAAATGAATTTTGAAATCGGATAAAGAACTATGTAGATGATATAAAGAGGCAACGCAAACATCCGCATCATAAAATTCGGGTTGATGCGAAAGGTGGCCTTGGGGATAAATTCTCCGCAAAGCAAAATCACCAGGGTGGAAAACACCGTGTTGGCAATAAGCACCATAGCTTCTGAATCGCCAAACCAACTTTCAAGCACCGGATTGATCAACACTGAAAGAGTGATGCCATATACAACCAGCACAACGTTATTCCCTACCAAAAGCGACGATATGAACATATCTTCATTATGGCTGAAGCCCTGGATGATACGGTCGACGACTCCTCCGCGAGACCCGTCTATCTGCATCCTAACCTTATTCGACTGCACATAAGCAATCTCCATGCCTGAAAAAAAGGCTGAGAAAACCACTGCTAATATTGTAAGTACAAGTGCAACTGTAAACGACATAATCAATAATCTTTTATTTCCCCATCCGGGGGAACGAGTCTATCGCCTCATATCTTCGCTTACCGGGAAAATACCCGTCGGGCGACGTATAGAATATTTCGTCAAGCGGTCATTGCTCTCAAACCCATGACCCTCCAGCATCCTCTCCGGAGTCTCAATGTGTATGAATGAGTCACTGTAGATCTTGTTCTTGCGTTGATCCCAAAACAATTGCTGGGTAAGGAATAGTTCACCCGGCTCTTTATGCAACTCAACATTTCCATCAAGTTTCCACAGATTTTGCAATCTAAAAAACTTTGCCGAGTCAGCCGCCACCGATGCTATGACATTAAATTTCCGGTCATACTTCTGAAGATAAATACCCTTCGGAAAATTCCAATAAGGGGTATCGACCTCATCATAGACATTCCATAGAGGCGACACTATCTTATATTGCGTGATTCCGGAATCCGATATCAGCGTAGCCACATTGACCGTAGACATCGTAGGCATTTTCTTGGGGTCTATCCTGGAAGCAATTCCCAACTTTCCATCTTCCTTGCATCCTGACAAGACTCCAGTCAGCAAGGCGGCAAGAACCACCGCCACACCCGAAAATCTGAAAACCCGACAACCTGACAACATTAATTAATCTTTCTTTTAAAGAACCATACCTCATTGAAATTCACGCCAACCATGATATTGAAATAGTTCTCTGACAGAATATTGACAGGAGATGTCTGACGATGGCGCCATTCAAGACCTAAATTAATCATTGTCTTGCCTCCGGGAGCAGTAAATCCTGTGCCGCAAGACACCCCAAATTCCTTCATTGTGTTGCCATTTATCTTCAGATAGTCGTCAGTATAAAATGCACCAACACGCCACGGCATCCTCTCAAAGTAGCTACCCCTTATATTATGAATATACTCTCCTCCTACTGCAAATCTCTTTCTGTCGCTGAACTTCATGCCTTCAAAAACTACCTGTCCCGCCTCATCTTTCAGAGATGAAAACGGAGCATCAGACCATTGCTGGAGCGAGAAGTCCGCCTCTACCATAATCCTGTGTACTTTCTCATGGGTATACGACACCCCAACTCCAAACGACTGAGGAGAATAATATTTCCCGCTCATATTGCTCTTGGCAACAGTGTCAGGACGTGTATCAGACTTCAAATCCTGCAGCGTAAGCCAAGTGTTTCCATGGAAACTCTTCTTAGGAGAATACGTAGCCCCGACAGTAAATGAATTATACCTATTGATCGGTTGCTTATACTGGATGCCGGCCACTATATTCCAGTCTCTGATCTGCATTATCTGCTCAAACAGAGATTGTGAACCCTGCTCCGGTGTTGAATACACATCATTCTGGATAGTTCCAAAATCATACGACACATTGACCCCAATTGAGAACCCGCCGATTTTTCCTGACAAACCGGCGTATGCCTCTGTTATGCCTCCGTTGCCTTGATTCTGGCGCGCTCCAAACTTGATGTCGTCGCCAAATGAATAACCTACCTGAGTCAGAGGCACCATACCAATAGACATTCCCATAAACTTCGACAATGGAAATTCCATTGTGACATAATCCAATCCCCCTCCAAACCCATGATCACTGGCAGTCTGGTCCTTGCTCCACCGCATATTCATGTTGGCACCCATATCCCATAGAAAGGTCAATGAGTCAATCGAGGCATACGAGGCCGGATTCATGACATTGATCTGGCGTCCTGACTGCATTGCATATCCTACGCCTCCCATCTGACGCTGCATGGACGTTGCCTTATCGCCTAATACACCATATCCATACATTGAATAAGGAGTGTTTACATCAGCTTTCGCTACACCTATGATTGAAAGCAACGCAACAACTGCGGCTAATGATTTGAACTTAAATTTCATTGTAATTATAGATATAAAGCAGACCTCTCCCCATTAAATCAGGTACATGGTCGGCTGGTATGCGTGAATTGATGCAATCTGCAAGCAGACCGGCATCACCCCCGGTAAGCACCACACGATTGCATCCAAATTTATTTTTATATTGACGATATGTCTCCACTATCTCATCCGAAAGGCCCAAGACCACTCCTGAGCGGATCGAAGTATCCGTACTGCAGCCTACAATCGGTAGCGGTCCTTGAGCATCAAGCAGAGGTAATGCCGAAGTATGCGCATGCAACGACTCAAAACGAAGACGCACTCCCGGCGCTATTCTTCCTCCTCGGAATGCCGGGGTCGAATCCACTATGTCGAGAGTTACTGCCGTCCCGGCATCCACCACCATCAAGGTCTCCCCCTTATAAAGCGTTGCAGCGCCTACGGCCAGCGCCACCCTATCGAGACCGAGGGTAGAAGGAGTGGCATAATCAAGATTTATCGGCAACCGAGTTGACCTCGACAATATCAACAGTCGACCATCAAGTGCCATTCGAAGAGACTCCACCATCCTTGGATCCATATTCCCGACAGAACAGAAAGCACCACAGTCAGGATCCCACCGCTCCACCAACGAAAACACATCTTCAAAAGCTTCCGCAGAAAAACGGCATACCTCCCTTGACTCACCCTCCTCGAAAAGTGTGAGCTTCAGCAAGGAATTTCCCTGATCTACTGCAAGAAACTTTTTATGCTTCATCGTCAATCGCTGATAATTTATGGTTGATGGTTTATCGTTAATCGTCTTTTTCCTTCTTCATCTGATAGGCAATCATACAGCTTGCCACTATCTGTATCACAGCGCCCGCCATAGTGAATGCCACCGTCTGACGCATTACAGCAAGCGGACCGGCTAAAAATCCGTCGTAATACTGAAGTTTATAAAACCAGAATGCGCCCCCAATTATAAAGCACATCCCCGCCCAAAACTCAAGCCTGCGCAAGCGTCGAAGCCTCAGAGAATCCCCCGGCGCATTGACATTGACCACGCGGGCACATGTATAGACAAGAGCCCCGGCTGCATAGACCCATTTTGCCCACATCATCGAGTGTTTCAAAAGACCTGCAACAAACGGAGCCATCATGGCTGCGAGTACAAGCAGCAAACCAACGGATGCCGCTATTTCAACATATTTTCGTCGTTCCTCAAGTTTTGTCGTTCCCCCGACATACTGAGCGGAATAATTTTTCTTTCCCATCTACGGTTCATTTTGATGGAGGCACCAACAGGAAGACATCTTCTGTAGGACGCTTCATATGATACTGCTCACGTGCTATATATTCAAGTGCATCATCTCCGCGCTCTATAGCCAATCGGCGGCTACGATAATAAGCTGCCGAATCCTTATTTTCCTTTATTTCCTTTTTCAGGCGAAGTATTTCCTTCTCAAAAACCATACTTTGGCTAAAAGAAGCATCTTCATTGAGAAGCAACAACACAATGAAAAACACTCCCATTATCAAAAGAGGGAGATTTGCACTTCTTTTATACCAATATACGAATTTCCTTGAAAAGCTGCTCACTTCTTATCTGTTTTTTCTATACATGTCCGACATGGACATATCGAAGTGCAAAATTAATCAAATAAATGCAAATATTCTAACGAACAATCTAAAAAAATGTGAAAACTCACATTTTCCCTAAGAAGCTTTCCGCATGCAGCCTGTCGCGTGTATTATCCACATCAAACGCTACCGAAAACTCAAACGGCAAGACCTTGACAGGAGTCTCAGCTGCCAATAGCCTTTGGAAGTCGCTCAATGACTCCGGCTTAAGGTCCAGGTCCGGTATGACATCCATAATCTTTCCGGATAACCCATAAAGTCCTGCCGAGACTATCGCTCCTTCTTCAAAAGGCTCTCCGCCATACCGGTAGTCTATAACTTCTCCATCCTTATTAACTCGTGCATAAAGTGGACTCTCATCTTCTATAAACCGAGTCAGTCCCATCAAAGCCACATCATCCGGAGTAGCTGCCACTCCCTTCACATACTCTTTAAACTCGTCAATTGGGAAAATTGCATCACACGTCATTGCGACAAACTTTCCCTCGATTCCTTCGGATGCAGCTTTAAGCGTACAGTAGGAATTGTCGGTGATGATCGGACGTGTCACGACGGGGAGGCCCCCATCTTTAAGTTCCTCCAAATAATCGAGAAGCATCTGCATCCGTGCATTTGCTCCTACATATATATGTTCGGCCCCACACTTCATCAGCGTATTGATCAGCACACCGATCATGGGCTCCCCAAACAAAGGCACCATTGGCTTCGGCACCTCATATCCTTCTTTCACAAAACGCGAGCCAAGCCCCCCTGCCAATATAACATAATCCATATCGTATTCTTAAATAATTCAAATTTCGCAACTACAACCAACTCCCTAATAGTTGATCGTTAATCGTTGATCGTTAATCATTAATCAAATCCGGCCTCAAAGCCTTAGTCCTTTCCAAAGCCTGATCCATACGCCACTGCGCGATCTTAGCCTCATGCCCGCTCAAAAGCACTTCCGGCACCTTCCATCCGTTATATTCCGCAGGACGCGTATACACAGGCGGAGCCAACAGATTGTCTTGAAAAGAATCAGACAGTGCCGATTGCTCATCGCCTATAGCACCGGGAATCAACCTAACCACGGCATCTACCACACATGCTGCCGGAAGTTCCCCTCCCGTAAGCACATAGTCTCCTATCGAGATTTCCTTCGTGACAAAGTGTTCCCTTATCCTATAATCAATTCCCTTGTAATGTCCGCACAGAATGATGATATTGTTGAGAAGCGACAGGCTGTTAGCCATTGGCTGGTCAAAAGTCTTTCCATCCGGAGTCATGAAAATCACCTCATCATAATCCCGCTCTGATTTAAGCTTTGAAATGCACGCATCCACAGGCTGGATCTTCATCACCATGCCCGCCTCTCCACCGAAAGGATAGTCATCGACTTTCCGGTGTTTGTCAGTGGTATAATCTCGAAGATTATGCACATATATCTCAGCCAGCCCCTTATCACGGGCTCTTTTCACAATCGAGCAATTAAGCGGAGACTCCAGCATCTCCGGCATCACTGTCAATATATCTATTCTCATCTTCTTAATTTTGCTTGATCTATTCTATACTAAACACACAAAACGTAAAACTTACCACACATATATATTAACGCGCATCCTCTCCTTTTTATCATAATGGAATCTTATTAAAAAGGGCGTCCTTTCACAAGGGCGCCCCTCTTATACGCAGGATGTCTGAATCCCACTTTGGAAAAAGCTATCAATCTATTTCTTCGTCTGCCTCGTAGCCACCCATCTCGCGGATTGCATTCTTCAGCATTACATATTGCTGGAACAGATGATTCACCGGCACTTCTCCCTTAGTGTAGTCATGCATTGGGCTCTTGAGGAAGAAGCTCAGGAAGCGCTGAATTCCACTGCGGCCTGCACGGGCAGCGAGGTCGCTAAGCAACACGAGGTCGAGACAAAGCGGAGCTGCGAGAATGGAGTCGCGACAGAGGAAGTTGATCTTGATCTGCATCGGATATCCCATCCAACCGAAGATGTCGATGTTGTCCCATCCTTCCTTGTTGTCATTGCGTGGAGGATAGTAATTGATACGTACTTTATGATAGTATTGTGTATCTTCGTCATTGCCGTGACCATACAGGTCCGGTTGATTCTCAGGAACGAGAATAGATTCAAGTGTAGAGAGCTTGGAAACCTCTTTTGTGCGGAAATTTGCGGGTTCATCAAGCACGAGTCCGTCGCGGTTGCCAAGGATATTGGTCGAGAACCATCCTGAAAGACCAAGACAACGAGTTCCGATGATCGGAGCAAAACCTGACTTCACAAGCGTCTGACCGGTCTTGAAATCCTTGCCGGCTATCGGCATACCTGTCTGCTCAGCAAGCTCCCACATTGCGGGGATATCAACTGTCGTGTTGGGTGCGCCCATGATGAATGGAGCCCCTTCCTTAAGGGCAGCATAAGCATAGCACATTGATGGAGCGATCTTCTCCTTGTCGTCTGCCTTCATGGCAGCCTCAAGCGACTCAACTGTAGCGTGAACTTTCTCGTCTACGGGAACATATACCTCTGTAGATGCTGCCCAAAGCACTACTACGCGGTCGAGACCCTTTTCTTTCTTGAAATTGCGGATATCCTCACGAAGCTGCTCTGCCATTTCCCAACGGGTCTTTCCCTCCATAACGTTGTCACCGTCAAGACGCTTTGCATAGTTCTTATCGAAAGCTGCCTTCATAGGCTTAATGGCCTCGAGTTCTTCCTTAACCGGATTGATATCCTTCTCCTTTAGCACTTCTGCATTGATGGCTGCCTCATAGGCATTGGCAGGATACACGTCCCATGTTGCGAATTCGATATCATTGAGGTCTGCAAGAGGCACGATATCCTTATAGTGAAGATATTTCTTGTCCTCCCCTTTGCCGACACGGATCTTGTCGTACATGCACATGCTGCCCACTGGTTTGGTAAGCCCTTTGCGTGTCATAAGGACACCGGTCATAAATGTTGTGGCTACTGCACCGTTGCCAACCACCATTACACCCAATTTACCGTTGGGCTTTGCTGCTTTATTTGCCATAATCTCTGTTTTTGTTGCGGCTTACATCACGAGAAGCCACATATTAAATCTTTGTTATTGTCTAAATCTGATTTTTTCGTAGAAACGCATAACGTCTGACGCCAATCCGAAAAACGTCGGCAAAGTTAGGATTAAAATTCCATTCCTCAAAGACATTTTAACCTTTTTTACGTCTCACAATTGTTATAGTTTCTCAATTTTACATTTTATTATTAAATTTTGTTAATATAATACGACTTATTTAATAAATTATTAATTTTTGTTAATTCTGATAATTCCATTTTCGTAAGACTCATGCATCTAAACCGAGCATTGGACTCCAGCTAAGAAGAACATAGTTATCACATATTTTTTAGCCTTATTCCATTTAGATTTGTTATAAAATAAAAAACACTATAAATTATGACAGGTAATATTTTTGAAGTTGCTCCAGACATCACATATATTGGAGTCGACGACCACGCGATAGAGAAATTCGAGAACCAATACTTAGTCCCTAACGGAGTAAGCTACAATTCATATCTTATTAAAGGAGAAAAAATAGCAGTCGTCGACACCACCGACGACCAGACCGGCACTGAATGGCTTGCAAATCTCAATAAAGCTCTCGACGGCGCCAGACCGGACTATCTGATCATCGAGCACCTTGAACCCGACCACTCCTCGCTAATCTCCACTTTCGTCGAGATATATCCGGAAGTAACCCTCGTAATGTCGGCAACTGCAGCCAGGATGCTTCCCCAATACTTCGATCCGATTCCCAAGGATTGCAAGATCATGACGGTGAAGGAGGGCGACACTCTCGATCTCGGCGGTCTGACCCTTAATTTCATTCTCGCTCCGATGGTGCACTGGCCTGAAGTGATGATGGCATATTGTCCGGAAAGAAAGCTAATCTTCAGCGCAGATGCTTTCGGCACGTTCGGTGCCCTTGACACTCTCGCCAACGATTGGCCCGAAGAAGCAAGAAGATATTACTTCAACATAGTCGGTAAGTATGGACCACAAGTCCAGAACACCCTAAAAAAACTTGCCGGACTTGACATCAGGATCATCTGCCCTCTCCACGGTCCTATCATCTCTGACAATATATCATATTATATAAATCTTTACGACACGTGGAGCAGTTACCGTCCCGAAACCGACGGAGTCTTCATCGCAAGCGCATCAATCCACGGCAATACCCTTGAAGCAGCGGAATACCTTGCCGAAAAACTCCGGCAGCTCGGAGTCAGCAACGTTTTTGTGGCAGACTTGACGAAATATGACATCTCTGCCGCAGTTTCTGAAGCCTTTAAATATCCTAAGGCCGTCTTCTGCGCCTCAAGCTACGATGCAGGTCTGTTCACTCCTATGTATACTTTCCTGCACACCCTCGCCGCAAAAGGCTACTGCAACCGCGAAGCAGCAATCGTAGAAAACGGTTCATGGGCTCCATCAGCCGGCAAAGTAATGAAGGCAATGCTATCGGAGATGAAAGGCATCACCATTCTCCCCGACACCGTGACCATCCGCGGAGCCTTCAAGGAGTCAGACCGTCCCGCCCTCGACGCCCTCGCCCAAGCCCTCCTCGCCTAATAACACCCTCGCGAAGCTCCGCTAAGGTCCTCGCTTTATCAACCCCTCGAGAATCCGTTTCCCCTCGCAGATCTGCTGCGAAAGACAATGGGGCGCACTGATTAGTGCGCCCCATTGTCATGGTTCTCCCCCGCCATGCCGCTTGCGCCTTATATCTCCTTTTACAAAATACTGATTATAAATCAATCCTCCCACAATAAGCACCAATCCAACATAAGTTCCTACGGCAATCGTCTCCCCAAGCACCAAAGCTATCAAGAACAGAGACAAGAAAGGAGACAAATAGCACATCTGATTGATCAATGCCGGATTATCGGTCATCCGCAACGCCATTCCAAACGTCAGGAAAGGTATCCCCATTTCAAACAATCCTATATATACACCGGATAGCAAACCTTCAAGCGAACCAATATCAACACCGACAAAAAATCCGCTGACCACAAGGACTACACTTCCTGCACAAAACTCTAAAAACAACGCAACCGTAGCGTCCACTTTCCCGCTAAGCCGATTGTTAAACATCCAATAAGCAGCCCAAAGCACTGCACTGAACAATGCCAAAAGAATACCGGCAACTGAGACTTCACCTTCCACTCCTCCGCCTCCAAGCGAGATACACACCACACCTGATACAGAAATCAACATTCCTATATATTTTCTGGTTGGAATCTTCTCATGGTTGAACACGGCAAGAAGCACCAGCAAGAATATCGGCCAAGCATAATTTAGGGGCTGGGCCATTTGCGCCGGCAGCATATCATAAGCGCGGAAAAGCACCAGGTAATACACCACAGGGTTCAAGACACCGAGCAACGACGTCTTAATCACCACATCCTTAGGCAATTCCATCAGGATACGCCACTTTTTCTCTATCCCCATCATCACAGAATAGACAACAAAAGATGTGACAGTAGCTACCAGCAACATACAGAACACCGAAAGATGCATCAATGCTATCTTAAACGCCGTAGCCACCGTAGCCCAACTCAACACCGCTACCCCTGCCAACACTATCGACTTAGAATTAGTAGTCATTCCCATTATTCCCGGTTTAAATTAATAAGTTCCTCCTCCGCATTCCTTACTCTCCTGCGAATTCTGTGTGAAAATACGGGTGCAAAATTACTAATTTTTTTCTTACAAAACTAACCATCCAATTTTTTTCAATGTTTATATTATATACCGCAAAACGTAAAACGCAACAACTATGATCGACAAAAAAGAACTCCAAGCCTTCGTAGAAGACCAGCTAAAGGATACAGAATACTTCCTGACCGATCTTAAAGTATCCCCATCCAACGAAATAACTGTAGAAATCGACTCTCTCACCCCGGGGGATATCGAAGAATGTGTCAATCTGACAAGAGCCATCGAAGAAGCATTCGACCGCGACGTGGAAGATTACGAACTCGAAGTTGGCACAGCAGGACTGACCTCACCGCTCAAAGTCAAACGCCAATATGAAAAATACATAGGTCAAGACCTCGAAGTCCTCACCGCCGACGGCCGCAAGCTCCATGGCATGCTGCGCAAAGTAGACGACAATGGCATAATACTCTCCATCCAACAGAAAGTAAAGAAAGAAGGAAGCAAGAAGCCTGTAATTGAAACCACAGACCTCGACATTCCATTCTCAAACATCAAAAAAGCCGTCTACGACCTAAAATTCTAAATTCGATGCAGACTAACACCATGAGACTCTTTGCCGCAATGCTATTGGGCATCGCGGCATGCGACACGTATGCCGATTTCAAGACATTCCCCGATGGCACTCCTGTGCCTGAATGGTTTAATGATACATCCATTCCCAAGACAGACAGACTTGGCAAACCATATGTCATAACCGACTTCGGGGCAGTCAACGACAGCACCATAATCCAGACGGAGGCACTCCAGAAAGTAATAGACTTGGCAGCCTCCGACGGGGGTGGCGTCATCGTCATTCCGGAAGGCACCTTCCTCTCAGGGGCCCTCTTCTTCAAACCCGGCACTCACCTTCATCTTGAAAAAGGAGCACGTCTCAAAGGTTCCGATGCCATTACCAACTATCAAATCATACCAACACGTCTTGAAGGCCAGACCATCAACTATTTCGCCGCACTCGTCAATGCCGACCATTGCGACGGTTTCACCATCTCCGGAGAAGGCACTATCGACGGCAACGGCCATCGCTTCTATGATGAATTCTGGCTACGCCGGAAGGTGAATCCCAAATGCACCAATCTTGAGGCACTCCGTCCCAGAATGGCTTATATTTCTAATTCGAAAGACGTGACCATCAGCGGAATACACATGGTCAACTCAGGCTTCTGGACCAACCATCTATATAATTGCGAACGTATAAAATATATCGGTGTCACTATCCTCGCCCCAACTGATGGCTACCCCAAAGGACCTTCAACCGATGCAATAGACCTCGATGTATGCAACGATGTCCTTATCTCCGGCTGCCACATGAACGTAAATGATGATGGAGTATGTCTGAAAGGCGGGAAAGGCACTTATGTCGACACTATCCCTGGCAACGGTCCGTCACAGCGCGTCATTGTCGACCGTTGCTCATTCGGCAAGACCAATGCAGGAGTCACATTCGGCAGCGAAGCCTGGGACTGCTCAAACGTAATAATGAAAGACTGCACGTTCGACGGGACCTATCATGTCCTGCTCTTCAAAATGCGTCCCGACACTCCACAACAATACCGCAACGTCCTCGTCGACGGAGCCACCGGAACAGTACGCAATGCTGTGGAAGTCCAGACATGGAAGCAATTCTTCGACAAAGTTGAACGTGACCCGATGCCTATGTCAATCGTCGACAACGTGACATTCCGAAATGCCCATCTCGTATGCACCCGCAACTTCTACCGCGACCGCAAGACCGACGATTACATCCTATCCAACTTCACATTCTCCGACATTATCGCAGAATCCCCGGACATCACATTCGATCTCACTAATATCTCCAACCCCAAAACCTCCGACGTCTCACTCCGGCAAACCCAACAATAATCTCATTCTAAGCCCCGACTCAAAAAAATATGAGTCGGGGCATTAGTCATCAATCTATCCGCAAGTATCCGGATTTCAAAAGAGGTGACCGTACTTCTATCTTAACCGGTCCCTCTCCATCAATAGCCCTCATATACCCCAAAAGCTTACCGCGATAAACTCTCTGCCGGTTGTCGCGGTAATTTCCCATATCATAATTATCACCCGACTCAAGCGCTATCAGCTCTGCCGGACCGGATATCCTTACCGTCACTTCATTATCTGCCAACTTGACCGGCACCCCATTTTCATCGACAATCTCAATAAACAGATGCACTAAATCACCGGCTTTATCAAGTTTATCCCTATCTGCCGACAACTTTATAGCATACGGTCTTCCGGATGTCGCTATCTCATACGACGACTCCACATGCCCATCATCACCGATACCTTCTGCCACAAGCTTCCCGGGAGCAAACGGAATATCCCAATGAATAATTCCTGTATTGTCGTCCATATCAGTCGTCTCCCCGACTACCTTACCGTCAAGCAGCAACCGTGCCTTGGGCGAATTGGTATAGCAAACCACACGTATCTCATCCCCGGGCTCATAATTCCATGAATCCCATGCATCAATCGATAGCCAATTCCCCCTCCAAGGCTTCGGATAAGTGCCTATGTATGTCACCGGACTTTCACTCCAAAGCGAAGCCCTGAACATTCCCCTGGGTTTGGGATTTCCGGCAAAATCAAGGAGTCCTGTATATAGTCCACGCGACGGCCACGCCCCCGACTCTCCGAGATAATCTATACCGGTCCATATAAACTGGCCGAAGATGAAATCCTTATCCCTCACTGCCTTCCAGGCATCATAGTCAGAACGGTTTTCACTCCCATAAATCACCCGGTCAGGATAAGCGGCATGATCTTCATCATACCGGGATTCAGTATAATTATACCCCACCACATCCACAGCCTCAGGATAAGCTGTCTCATTCGACATCACAACCCCCGCCAAAGCTCCCGTCGTAGGCCTGGACGTATCGATCCCCTTAACGACTTTTGTAAGCCTTTTAGCTATCTCGCCGATGCGCATGGCATCCGGTGCATCTGGATTATATCCTCCATACATAGGCTGGGAAATGGCTGAGTTGTTACCGTCAAGCACAGGATGCGAGTATGGATCATTCGGATAGTCCACCTCATTGCCGATACTCCACAAGAATACTGAAGGATGATTCCTGTCTCTGCGCACCATGTCAGCCACATCCCTGTCTATCCATTCCTCAAAGAAGTCATAACTGCCATCATAACCCGGCTCACCCTTGTTCCAACCTTTTATCCATTTTCGCTTCGGGAATTCCCACTCATCGCTCGCCTCATCCATGATAAGCAGACCGATCCTGTCCGCAATGTCATATACCGCCTGGGCCTGAGGATTATGGCTCATGCGCAAGGCATTCACACCGAGATCCTTCAGTCTGCGGAGACGGCGTTCCCACACTTCCTCCGGCACCACCGCGCCAAGAGCCCCGGCATCATGGTGGATGCACACTCCCTTCACTTTCATATTCTTGCCATTAAGCGCAAAACCCTTATCGGCATCAAAACTCAGCGTACGTATTCCCACAGGGATATCAGAAGAATCAATAGCCTTACCATCTTTCAGAAGCTCAGTCTTGAGAGTATAAAGATAAGGAGAGTCCAGACTCCAGAGCCTTACATCTGGCACCTCCATCGAAAGATTGCATACATCCCCTTCCGCAACTCTCTCACCATCCTTGTTGAGTCGCACGCCTCGTGAGTCCTTGATAGAAATAGTCTTCGAACTTTGGGCCACTACCTTCCCGTCAGCATTTAAAAGTGAAGTCTTCACGACAAGACCCTTTTTCGGATTCTCGATCGTCACCCCCACTTTCACCTTTGCCTTATTACCCTTGACGGCTACCGTCTCAAACCCGACACCCCACTGAGCAATATGAGTGGCAGGAGCCTTCACGAGATAGACATCCCTATAAATGCCCGACCCGGTATAATAGCGGGAATCAGCATATCGGCTATGATCGACACGCACCGAGATTACATTGTCCCCATCCTTGAGATACGGCGAAAGGTCGTACATAAACGATGCGTATCCGTTAGGACGATGCCCCAAATGATGTCCGTTCACATACACGTCGCTCCTATTGTACACCCCTTCAAAATATATATATGTCTTTTCATCCTCGTCTCCCGGTATATGATCAAAATGTTTCCGATACCATCCGATTCCACCCGGCAGATATCCCGTGCCGCTCGCCAGATCCGGCGAATATGTACCCTCTATACTCCAATCATGCGGCAAAGAAAGCTTCCGCCAAGCCGAATCCGCATACTCGGGCTCCTTGGCACCGGCCTCATCCCCGAGCTCAAACATCCATCCATCCCCAAACTTCTCCGATCGCCCGAAGCTAACCTGCCCGAAAGCATCTTCACACAATCCCATCACTCCCATCATCCCCACCAACATTGCATATCCAATCTTCCTCATCATCTAAAAATCATATATATGAATATCATTAAATAAATATCAAAATCATTCTTCTCCAACTTTCATACCCCAATTTCCCTCCATCCCCATCAATACTAAGCTGTCTCCACCCACAGCTTGACGGCTCCCCGCCATAATTACCCCACTACACCGCAAATTTAACCAATAATCCCGATATACGAAAAATTTATCAAAAAAACATATCCAACAAAAATATGATATTCCATCCTTATCCCCCTTATCCTGATATGTATGTTATGAAATTATGAACTATGAATTATGAACGATTAATCCGACACTCGGAAGCAACGTACGCAGAGGGGGGTATACCTGAGATGATTTTATCAATATACCGATATAATCCATCAAGGGGCATTGCTTCTTTTGCCCTTGAGGCCCACATAGACTTACGCTGAATAGTTACATAAGGTGCAAATTTTATTAAAGTTTATTAAATTTTGTTAATACAAGTCCATTTTAACCATTATTTCCATAAAACAAGCCAGTTTCTCCGATTTTTTTAGTAACTTTGCACTGAATTCCAGAGGGGACGCTTGCGTTCTCTCTGTTTCTTTTGGAATATTGACAGTATTTCCCTGCATATCCCTCTCGGAAAACAGCTTTGATTTAGAATTCAGGCTCATTCCGACACCCGAGGAAGCCTACGGACTTCTTCAGGCATTTTTATTATATTTTTTAGAATAATTAAATATACTCAACATAATGGCTAAAAAAGTAGAACCGGTCAGCAATATGGTTGACCAATTTGCAGAGTTCAAGGAACACAAGAACATCGACAAGACCACCCTCATAAGCGTCCTTGAGGAGTCTTTCCGCAATGTAATTGCCAAACAGTTCGGTTCTGACGAGAACTTCGACGTTATCATGAATCCCGACAAGGGAGACTGTGAAATTTACCAAAATCTTGAAGTGGTGGCTGACAATGAAGTCACTAACGCCAACACACAAATCGGTATCACAGCCGCCCGCGAGATCGACCCCGAATGCGAAATTGGCGAAGACGTCACCAAACGCATCTATTTTGAGAAGTTTGGCCGTAGGGCCATCCTTAACCTCCGCCAGACCCTCCAGTCTAAAATCCTTGATCTTCAAAAAGATGCCATCTATTCAAGATTTAAGGAGCTCGAGGGCGAGGTAGTAGCCGGCGAAGTCCATCAGATCTGGAAAAAAGAGATGCTTCTTATCGACGAGGAACAAAACGAACTGATAATGCCAAAAGAAGAGCAGATCCCCGGCGACTTCTTCCATAAAGGCGATATCGTAAGAGCAGTCGTAAAACGCGTCGACAATCCCAACAACAACCCGAAGGTGATCGTAAGCCGAACCGACGACCGCTTCCTGCGCCGTCTTTTCGAGCAGGAAGTGCCGGAAGTGCATGATGGACTCATCACTATAAAGGCAGTGGCCCGTGTCCCCGGCAAACGCGCCAAAATCGCAGTTGAAAGCTACGATGACCGCATCGATCCCGTAGGTGCTTGCGTCGGCATAAAAGGAAGCCGAATCCATGGAATTGTCCGCGAGCTACGAAATGAGAACATCGACGTGCTCAACTACACTGCCAATCCATCTCTCTTTATCCAACGAGCCCTCTCTCCAGCGAAGATAAGCTCAATCCGCATCAACGAAGAGGAAAAGAAAGCTGAAGTTTTCCTCCACCCCGAGGAAGTGTCTCTGGCTATCGGCAAAGAAGGTCTGAACATCCGCCTTGCGACTATGATAACCGGCTATTCCATCGACGTCTACCGAGACATCCAGGAAGGGGAAGAAGACATATACCTTGATGAATTCCGCGATGAAATCGACGGTTGGGTAATCGAGGCTCTCAAAGACCTCGGTCTCGGAACTGCAAAGGCTGTCCTCAACGCATCGCCTGAAACGATTGCCCAGGCCGACCTCGAAGACGAGACCATCGACCACGTGATGGAAGTGCTACGCGCTGAATTTGAAGACTGATAAATCCGTACATGCCTAAGCTATTACGGCCTCTTTTATTTTAACCTTACATTCCAGCAAAATCCAATGATTGGATTTGCTTCAACTTAAAAAATAGCGAATGCGAACAAAATTAGGAAAAATAGCGAAAGATCTCAATGTCGGCATCGGTACTGCCGCTGAGCTTCTGCGCAAACACAATATTGAGGTGGCAGACGATCCCAATATCAGGATTGACGAAGATGCCATCAACATCCTCACCCGGGCATTCAGTACGGATAAAAGTGCTAAAGACCAAGCTACCGACCAGGCAACTCAGCGCAAAGAGGACAAGAAAATTGCCCGCCAAGAGCGCGAAAAAGCTACAGAGCCACGCAAGCCTGTAGGTCCTAAGATCATAGGGAAAATTGACTTATCTACCGGCAAACCTGTGGATAAAACTGCCGAGAAGCCGGTCCAGAAGGTCGCTGAACAAAAGCCGCAACCCAAACCGGAACCTAAACCGCAGGCTGCCCCAACCGTAGAGCCCAAGCAGGAAAAGAAACCTGAGGCGAAACAAGAGCCAAAACCTCAACCAAAACCGGAAGAGAAGCCCAAGCAGGCTCCTAAGACTGAGCAAAAGACTCCGGTGCAGCCTGAGAAAAAACAGGAACAGAAAAAGGCAACCCAGAAACCTAAGCAGGAACTCGAAGGCACCGAGACCAATGGAGTGTTCCGACTCAAACCTAATACAGAAGCTCCAAAAATCAAGGTACTCGGCACCATCGATCTCGATACCCTCAATCAAAACACACGCCCCAAGAAGAAAAGCCGCAGCGAACGCAACCGTGGCAACGGTGGCGGACAAGGTGGCGGAGGCAACGCCCAAAGTTCATCAAGCTCTGACCGCAAGCGACGAAACCGAATCGGGAAAGAAAAGGTTGACATCGACAAGGCTGCTGCCCACGGCACCAACCAACGCCCTGAGAAACAAGGGGGCAAAAATGGCGGCAAGGGCAACGGACAACAGGGTGAATCCAACCGTGAAGGGCGCAACCGCAATAAAAAAGGCAACGACCGCAACAAGCAGCCCCAGCGTCAGGAGGTAAGCACCGAAGACGTTCAGAAGCAGGTGAAGGAAACCCTTGCCCGCCTTACCAACAAACAGACCAAGAAGGCTGTAAAGTGGCGCAAGGAGAAACGCGAGGAATTCCATAACCGCGAGGAAGCTGCCGCCGCAGCAGCCGCCGCTGAAAGCAAGGTGCTCAAACTGACAGAGTTCGTGACTGCCAACGACCTCGCCCAGATGATGGACGTGCCTGTCAACAATGTCATCGCAACTTGCATGAGCCTTGGAGTAATGGTATCAATCAACCAACGCCTGGATGCCGAGACCATCAACATCGTAGCTGAAGAGTTTGGCTTCACCACTGAATACGTCAGCGCTGAAGTGACTAATGCGATCGCAACTGAAGAGGATGCAGAGGAGGATCTTGTTCCGCGTCCACCGATCGTGACCGTGATGGGTCACGTAGACCACGGCAAGACTTCTCTCCTCGACTATATACGAAATGCCAACGTAATCGCAGGCGAAGCCGGAGGCATCACCCAGCATATAGGCGCATATAATGTCAAGCTCAGCGACGGACGCCACATTACCTTCCTCGACACCCCGGGCCATGAGGCATTTACCGCCATGCGTGCCCGCGGCGCAAAGATCACCGACCTTGCCATCATCATTGTTGCCGCCGACGACGACGTGATGCCGCAGACTGTAGAGGCCATCAACCATGCTACGGCAGCCGGGGTCCCCATGGTCTTTGCCATCAACAAGATTGACAAACCGACTGCAAATCCTGACAACATAAAACAGCAGCTTGCCGGGATGAACTATCTTGTGGAAGAATGGGGCGGTAAATTCCAGAGCCAAGATATATCCGCCAAGAAAGGCATCGGAGTTGACGAATTGATGGAGAAGGTGCTTCTCGAAGCTGAAATGCTTGATCTGAAAGCCAATCCCAACCGCAAGGCCATCGGATCTATCATCGAATCATCTCTCGACAAGGGACGCGGATACGTGGCAACTGTCATGGTGCAAAACGGAACTCTGCATGTAGGCGACGTAATCCTTGCAGGAACCCACCACGGCAAGATCAAGGCAATGTTCAACGAGCGCAACCAGCGTGTGAAAGAAGCCGGACCTTCCACTCCGGTCCTTATCCTCGGCCTCAACGGGGCGCCTGCAGCAGGCGACACATTCAATGTGCTTGACACGGAACAGGAAGCACGGGAAATTGCAGCTAAGCGCGAACAACTCCAACGTGAACTTGGACTCCGCACCACCAAACGTCTCGGTCTCGAGGAACTCGGACGCCGCCGTGCACTCAACGACTTCCACGAGCTCAACCTCGTGGTCAAAGGCGATGTTGACGGCTCCATCGAGGCTCTCTCCGACTCTCTTATCAAGCTTTCGACTCCGGAAATCCAAGTCAATGTGCTGCATAAGGGGGTAGGCGCCATTTCAGAGAGCGATGTGACTCTCGCCGCTGCTTCCGATGCCATCATCATCGGTTTCCAGGTGCGTCCTTCGGGAGCTGCCCGCAAGGAAGCGGAGAAAGAGGGGGTGGAAATTCGTCTTTACTCCGTCATCTACAAGGCTATCGAGGAAGTCAAGCAAGCCATGGAGGGTCTTCTTTCTCCCGAAATCAAGGAAGAGATCACCGGCACTGCCGAAGTGCTCCAGACCTACCACATCTCCAAGGTCGGTACGATCGCGGGAGCTATCGTGCGTGACGGCAGAATCAAGAGCCGCAGCAAAGTGCGCGTGATCCGTGACGGCATCGTCATATATACCGGTGAACTCGGTTCGCTCAAGCGCTTTAAAGATGATGTCAAGGAAGTGGTCAGCGGATATGATTGCGGTCTCTCCGTAGCAGGCTACAACGACATACGCGAAGGCGACCTCATCGAGGGCTACGAAGAAGTGGAAGTCAAGAAGAAGTTATGAAATATTATCTGAACCTCGGAAGCAACTTGGGCAACCGATTGCTCCACCTCACACGTGCCATGAAGGCTATCGGAGAGGAGTTCGGACCATATGAGACAAGCCATAAGGTGGAGTCGGACCCTTGGGGGTTCAACTCCACCAATCGTTTTGTCAACATTGGTCTGACAGTGGAGAGTGATCTCGATCCTGAAGAAGTGTTGGCGCGCCTGCAAAAGATCGAGAAAGGGATCTCCCAGCGCGGACACAGGCGTTGGGACGGTTCATACAACGACCGCGAAATCGATATTGACATAATGGCCTCTGACGGCGAATCATATGACTCACCTTCACTCCATATTCCACATCCTCACCTTGCCAAGCGAGAATTCTTTCTCAAGCCGCTCGCCGAGCTTGCTCCCGAATGGCGCCACCCTGGGTCAGGACTCACTGCAGAAGAAATGCTCAATCAACTATCATGAATATTCTATTGAAAGACGGATGTGTCGGTCTTAAAGGCACAGACTTTGCCCAATCCGGACAAGATGCGGAATGGGTAGAGCTCCGGGAGTCATGGCAACGTCTCGGCGACGAAAAATGGCAGAAGGCTGCCCGCGCACAAGAACTCCATAATTTCCATAAGGCTCACAAATTCTGTGGATTTTGCGGCGGACACATGTCCACAGCCTCAGAAATATCAGTGAAATGCGACGACTGCGGCAGGGAGATATGGCCGCAACTCTCTCCGGCAATGGTAGTGCTCGTCACGCGCAGCCATGGAGAAGAAGCGCTGCTCGTGCACGCTGCCAATTTCAAGCATGCCGATGTGCATGCATTAGTAGCAGGATTTGTAGAGACCGGAGAATCACTCGAGCAATGCGTAGCCCGCGAAGTGAAAGAAGAGACTTCTATAGAAGTTTCCAACATAAAATACGTAGGAAGCCAAAGCTGGCCTTTTCCGGGGCAAATGATGGTAGGATTCACTGCTGAATACAAAAGCGGAAATATCAGGTTATCAGACGGAGAACTCACCTCTGCCGGATGGTTCACACGCGACAATCATCCCCCACTCCCGTCTCCGCCATCCTTGTCCCGCCACATCATAGATCTTTGGATTGAAGGAAAACTTTAAACACATATAACGCAAAACGATGTAGCTCAAAGAGCTACATCGTTTTAGTGTGGTTTTTGTCGGGGTGAGGCGACTCGAACGCCCGACCTCTACGTCCCGAACGTAGCGCGCTAACCAACTGTGCTACACCCCGAGTGCAATTTCAAGGCGGCGGTTGCCGCTCAATTGCGAGTGCAAAATTAATCTATTTTTTTATAATATGCAAATTTTTCACTTAAAAAATGTCAGTAATATTCTGCAATGCCCATGTTGAGACACGGCTCTTTCATTTATGATGTCTTTCCGATGGACTTATCACTCAGTGTTCGCAATGCCGGAGGATTCTATGATGTATACAAGGGATAGAGACGGTCTATGAACCTTGACCACGACAGTTCCTCTTCAAAGCGATGCCGCGCAGCTTGTCCGATCTGCATTCTAAGCTCACTCGACGAAGCGAGCCTGCGCATTTCTCGCGCAAGACTCTCGACATCTCCCGGAGGCACCAGGATCCCATCTTTATTATGGGTTATATATTCAGGTTGCGCTCCATTATCAGTGCATATGATAGGACGCCCTTCCTTCATGAATTCAATGTTCGACATCCCAAAAGCCTCCGGCGCAGACGACGGAAGGACCCCGAAATGCGACATCCGTATGAAGTCTTCAGTATTTTCCTTATGTCTTGGCCAGTCGATCATATGCATCACACCGGCATTCAGTGCCCGCCTCCTCAACGAGTCAACATAATCAGGATGACCCGTGCCGACTATGCGGAGACGTATTTTCATTGGCCGCAAGATGACAAGTGCATCTATGAGTTCCTCCAAACCCTTGTCCGGCGCAAGGCGTCCCAGATACATTGCCGTGGCAGGTCCTTTTGAAGGTTCTGCCGTCACAGGCTGCAATTCGATATTCAAGCTATTGTGGATCACTTTGGCATTTATGTCATCGGAGGCATAACGCCCTTTCCAATGCCATCCCGACATAAACTTTTGCTTTGCAATCCGGGAGACAAAAACCATATGGTCTACATTGCGGTAGACAAATCTATGAAACGGACTACGCCCTGCCCTCCTTACATAGTGACGGGTCAGTATGACCCTTATATCGTGCCTTCCCAAAAGCCGACGTGCTGTAAGAGCAGAAAATGCATCTCTTGTATTATGGCAATGTATTGCGGTAGGCTCGCTGCTTTCATTCAGCACATCACAGACGCCCTTGACAGCGTGATATGAAAGGAAACCACCCAATGGAGCGAAACGGACCTCAATTCCTTTCCTACGAAACACATCGTCTACCGCCCGCGCATCCCTGGTAATGACCAGCACGTCATCGCCGCGATCACGGCAGTGACAGCAAATGTCGAGCGCATAGCGCTCCACACCTGACCACATTACAGAAGAAAGGACATGGATAATCCTCATCCGCGCAACACTGACCTAATAAGAGCGGTTGATTAATTGCGTGCGGCAAGCATGACGGAGAGGTCGGCGGAAGGAAGGCCGGTGTAGGAACCGATCAGCTTATCCACCAGCTTCCCATGATAAGTGACAATACCTTGCTGCACACCTTCGTTGGTGGATATCATACTGTCAAAGCTCTCCTTCAGACGCATTTCATCGAAGAAGTTGACGAGCACATTGCTCAATGCCATTGCCACTGTACGGGGCACAGATACTGACGGATGCGACTCTTTAAAGTCAAGCACATAAGCACTGTCTTTCATCACAGCTGAAAGATTCTTGGGGAATTCAAACTGACGCGTCGTGGTGCCTAACAATATTACATCGGCAGTCTTCACCTTATTGTAGAGCACGCGGGGGTGAATCATGATGGTCTGAATCTGAGGGCCACATATTTCTCTTGCCACTGCGAGCATGGAGACATCGTTGTTGACTACGGTGACCTGGGCTCCCATGTTCAATGCCGCCTTAGCCGCGGAATATACGTCTGTGCCATCTCCAATGATCAGCACTTCGCAAGGGTTGATTCCAGCCACACTTGCAAGCAGCACGCCTTTGCCTCCACCCAAGTATGAAAGATTCTCCTGTGCATACATTATGGCGGCGCGCCCGTCGATTTCGTCGATGATGTCAGCGAAGATAGGGGTATCATTGTGGCTATACATGTTGTCGAGACATCCCATCGTGATGTCCATGTCAAGGAGAGCCTTGATGGAATCCTTGTCGATGACTCCGGATGCCATTGTGCAAAGCAATGAGCTTCCGGGCTTCATCAGCATGATGTCGGCAGTCCGCAAGGGAGAGAACGAAAGCACCATAGATGCGCCTAAAGCTTCCTCACGAGAAACTATCTTCACCCCATATTCCGCATATGCATCATCACTGAAGGAGATGTCGACACCGGCACCTTCTTCCATAGCCACTTTAAGACCTGAAGATGTCAAAAGGCCACATGCCTCCGGCGTAAGCAGCATGCGGGTCTCGTCAGTGTCCTGATAGTTGGCCAGCATTGCTATGTCGATAGAGTCTCCGCTATTAAGCATATTGGCATGCATCAGCAGCGGTTCAAGCTCAATTGTTGTAGTAGTTTCGCTTTGAATTGCTTCTTTGTTCATGGTCATTCGTTTTTATAGAATCAAGATTGTGGGATACCGGTATATGACCGGCAAATCTCCGCAACGGCAAAATTAACAAATTATTCGAATTTCTCCAAATTGTAGAAATGATTTTTAAGAAGTTGTTTAAACTTATTTTTTTATTAAGGTTTCGTCAGGTTTTCGAGCGGATTTTTCTTCATGAAGAAGGAGCGATGCGGGCATCGTGACTGATGAATGAAGGAAAATACGCCGAAAAGATGGCGGAAGATTAATAAAAAGAATCATATTTTTAGTGTTTTATATTGATTTTTTTAATTCGTAAATAAGTTTAAACAACTTCTAATAAAGTCGTCTACAGTCTCTGCTATTTGAGATTTAGTTTCGAGCTTATTTCCTGAAATAATCAGCTTTGCCTTGTCGTAGAAAGGTTTCCTGACCGCCATATGCTCCCTCAGGGTGTCGATTACCTGTTGTTTCGACTTTCCTGCCATCAGCGGACGTTTGTTTCCCGCCTCGATTATCCTATCTGCTATCACCCCTTCGGAAGCCTGAAGGCAGACAGTCAAGCCACGGGAATTCATATAGTCCATGTTGTCGCTGAAACAAGGAGTGCCTCCACCGCATGACACGATGACGCCGTTCATTTCTCCCACTTCCCGGAGCATCGCGCTTTCTATCCTGCGAAATTCAGACTCTCCCTTAGAGGCAAAAATGTCTTTGACAGTTGCATGAAACCTTTGCTCAATATAAAAGTCAAGGTCGATGTGTTGAAGTCCGGTCTTTCGTGCGAGAGCACGGCCAAATGTTGTCTTTCCGGATGCCATATAGCCAACTATGAATAGCGTCATACCGTGAGAATTTAGAATTTAGAATTGGGTCATTGATCTTTGATGATGGGGAGCTCGATACGGAAAGTGGTCCCTTTGCCAATTTCTGATTCCTTGACATAGATGCGTCCGTCATGGTATTCTTCGATTATTCTCTTGACGAGAGTCAATCCGAGTCCCCAGCCCCGTTCTTTAGTGGTGTAGCCCGGATTGAACACTTTGGCAAAGTTCTTTCGCGGAATTCCCTTTCCGGTGTCACGCACCTCTATCCAAATAAAATCTTTTCCCCTGCCCGTAGTGATATGGATTTCCCCTACTCCCGACATGGCGTCCACGGCATTTTTCGTAAGGTTTTCCATCACCCATTCAAAGAGGCTCGTGGAGACCATCACGCCGAAATCATCCTCACCGAAATGGAAATTGAGGGAAACCTTTCCGGAAATCCTGCCCCTCATATATTCAAGGGAGGATTCTATGGTCTGATTGAGATATTCGAGTTCCAACGATGGCCGGGAACCTATTTTTGAGAATCTTTCAGCTATCTTCGAAAGTCGCTTGACATCCTTGTCAATTTCAGATGTCACCTCCTGATCTGTCCCGCATGCCTCGAGATACTGACTCCAGGCCATGAGCGAAGATATTGGAGTGCCAAGCTGATGGGCAGTCTCTTTGGACAGACCGACCCAGACCCGGTTTTGCTCTGCCTTCTTTGTGTAGACTACCGCCGTATAGATTATCAAGACGAGCACAATCATGACAGCCAGCACTACATAGGGATAAAGGCTCAGCCTGCGAAGCAGTATCGAATCTTCATAATAGATATACTGGTTTATGCCCGGATATACCTCCACCCTGATGAAATGGGGATCCGCCCCCACTAATTTGTCAAGGCTCTTATTTCCGACAGCCTTACCAAGTCTTTTTTCAAGAAACTTTTGATTGCGTTCGGTAAGGTCAGAAAAAACCACGTGCTCCCCGTCTGCCACATGGTCGGGGAGCTCGTAGTTTCTATATTCAAGTATGTTCTTGTCGGCATCGGTGACCATTACAGGGATCGAATTGTTCTGAGCGATGATGTTAAGGAGAAACTCAAAGTCAGCGTTCCCTTCCACCTGCGCCATTTTCTCTGTCGCCGATGCCCAAATGTTCATTCTCTCGCGCTCCTGAATCGAAAGTTGCTTCACAAGATTTGTGGAAATAATAAGAAATATTATCACGGAAATCGCGGAGCAAATAAGAAAGATAGTCTTTCCGTATTGATCAGAAATGGCAGAGAGTTTCATTGGCTTAGACAAACTTTATTCTTGCCTTCTTTGTGACGCGGCATGTGTTGTCGGAGAATGTTGCTTCCCCGGGTTGAAGGGTTATGATTTCAGCTGCAATGTCAGCATCTTCAGGATTCTCAATCACACACCCGCCCTCAAGCCACTGGGCTACATTGTCAAGAAGACGATCAAGTATATCAGGATCGTTTACGACCCTGAAGAGACCATGGTGGCCGTCAGGGATATCCATACGATATACGGAAGACTCAACATTGAGCGTACGCGAAGCCTTTACAAAAAGTCCCTTTTGATTTACGTATCCAAGGAACACCACAGGAGGGAGTCCGCCGGGGCGTGCAGGAGATGACTGGGCTCTTACCGAAGCAGGAGTAGACTGCTGCTCTTTTACGGGGCGTTGCGGAGCTTGGGCCACCCGGGCAGGTTCAGGATGCGTCACGGTATCCGATTGACGTCTTTGCTCTGCCTCCATGTGCTTAGGAGCCTCAGCATTCGATTGCATCAAGGCAGCGAGTTCCCTCTTCGCTGCACTGAGTTCGCGTCTCAGGCCATCCGATTCCCTCTTGGCAGCATCCACCTCGCGTTCAAGCGCCTCAGTCTTGGCTTTAAGCTGCTTTATCTCCTCATTTTTTGAGGTAAGGGAATTTGCATATTGCTCTCGCATCTTATTCTGCTCTTCCTTAGCGGCTTTCTTTGCCTCGCGGATTTCTTTCTCTCCGGCCTTATGGTCTGACAACGAAGCTCCGGTCTCCTTCATGCTCTTCGAAGCATAGACCACAAGCCAAATGACGACACCCACAAGCACTACAAGAATACCGATATACCAACCGGTATTGCTCGATTTCTTTGGCTGCTCATCGGCAAGCCCGGCATCAGCTTCAGCCTGCGCTACAGCCTCTTCAACAGCTGCCTGCGCCTCAGCCTCCTTTAATACAGTCTGCTCTGCAGACTCATTTGAAGCCTGAGACCCAGTTTCTGCAGCGGTAGCAGGAGCAGGGGAAGGGGCGGCCGGTTTGGACTCATTGGCTGCCTTTTGATCTTGAGCATTCGGCTCTGCGGGCTTAGGATCAGCAGGTTTAGAATCAGCAGTCGGAGCAGAAACATTCAGCTTGTTAAGATTTTTTGCAAGCACCGACAGGCACTTTTTGCCGTCATCCTTAAGTCCCGGGGATTTAAAGAACGTGGAGCTCCAGTATTCCACGAGTTTCTTCTTGTCCCAAGAAGCATAGTCTTTTGGGAGAGCAACAGCATTAAAGCTCTTGATGTTTTCCTGTTCCTTGGCTTTAAGCGACTTGGAAAGCTCAGCCACACTGGAGGGGTTGAGTTTGTCAAGATAGTCAGAGCCATTGTTTGCATATCGAAGATAATGCTTGGCGGCAATCGCACGCGCATGCTCCATATCCTTTTCGGAAACGGCAAAAGAAGGAATAGCGGTGACCATGGCCACCGCTATCATGAATATTTTGAGGAAGTATTTCATCAGCGGTAATTATTCTTCAGCTTCCTTCATATTATGGAATACGTTCTGCACGTCGTCATCATCTTCGAAACGGTCAAGGAGCTTCTCGATGCTTTCGCGCTGTTCGGGAGTAACTTCCTTATAGTCTGTAGGGATTCTCTCAAACTCTGCGCTGACGATTTCCATTCCGGCACCCTCGAGGAATTTCTGGATGTTGTTGAACTGGTCGAAAGCTCCATATATCAGCCATTCTTCCTCCTCAGCCTCGAGTTCAGCATCAAGGTCCATGAGCTCAAGTTCAAAATCCTCAAGACTTGTTTCGGGATTTGGCTTGACATGGAATACACTCTTGTGGTCGAAAAGGAATGAGAGTGAACCCTGAGTGCCAAGTGAACCGCCATGTTTAGTGAAATAGCTACGTACATTAGCCACTGTACGCTGATTGTTGTCGGTAGCGGTCTCCACTACGATAGCAATTCCAAAAGGACCGTATCCTTCATATACGATCTCCTTGTAGTCAGATGCGTCCTTGTCGGTCGCCTTCTTGATGGCGCGTTCAATAGTGTCCTTAGGCATGTTGGCAGCCTTCGCGTTGTGCATGAGCATACGAAGACGAGGGTTCATGTCGGGATCGGGACCACCAGCCTTGACAGCGATGGTGATTTCTTTTCCTATGCGGGTAAATGTTCTTGACATGTTGCCCCAGCGTTTTAACTTGCGGGCTTTACGGAATTCAAATGCTCTTCCCATATTTAGTTTTCAGTTTTTAGTTGTCTGTTGTCAGAATTATGAGTGTTTTATCATGTTTTATCATGTTGCATCATGATACATCAAGATAAATCATGACCAATCATGATCAAAGATTTATTAATTTTATCTTAGTGCGGCTCCGAGCTGCTGCTGCAAGCTCTTTATGATCTTGTCCATCACGCCGTCGATCTGCTTGTCTTTAAGCGTATTCTCAGGGTCTTGGATGGTGAATGCGACCGCATAAGATTTCTTACCCTCCGGAAGGTTCTTCCCCTCGTATACATCGAAGAGCCGCACATTGCGGAGCAACTTGCCTCCAGCCTTGCGTGCGCAGGCCTCAACAGCGTCGAAAGAAACTGCAGCATCAAGAAGGAGAGCCAGGTCGCGTCTCACCGGCTGGGTCTTCTCAAGCGGAGAATAGGTAGTCTGGAATTTAGCGGCAAGCTTGCAGAGATATGTCCAGTCGATGGAAGCATAGCATACTTCCTGGTCAATATCTACAAGCTTGAGGGTCTTGCGGCTCAGTATGCCGAGCACTCCGAGCGGCTTGCCGCTGCGGTGAGAAATTTCGAGTTTGGCTGAGAATGTATCATCGGAAGACTGGGTCATCTTAAGAGCAGATTCAGCCACGCCTACCTTTGTGAAGATATTGAGGACGGTAGCCTTGAGATCAAACACCGTGGTCTGCTCAGCCTGCCGGTTCCAAGAGGCAGCCTGAAGATTGCCGGTCAGCCATATGGCGAGTTCCATATGCTCTGAATACTGGGCAAGAGGTTTTTCGTCGCTCTTTTCTTTAGACGGATCAAATGAATAGACGTTGCCAAATTCGTAAAACTTGAGGTCGCTCGCCTTACGGTTGACATTATGGGCGATGCTTTCAAGCCCACCAAAAAGCAAAGTCTGGCGCATCACTCCGAGGTCGTTGCTCAGAGGATTCATGACCTTTACGGAATTTTCGAGAGAGAATTCAGCATTGCCGTCGTAATATTTCACAGCTGAGAGGGAATTGTTCATGATCTCCCTGAAACCTTGACCGGAGAGATCGTTGCTTACTACCTGCTGAAGAGTGTAAGCTTCGTCTACAGCGGTACGCTTTGAGAGATTGGCATGCATTTCCGTGCCGAATTCCACATTGTTGTATCCATAGATGCGGAGGATCTCCTCTACCACATCGCATGGACGGGTTACGTCTACCCTATAGGTAGGCACCTTGATTTGAAGGATATCCTTATCCTCGCCTTCCTTCACCTCAAACTCGAGAGCACGGAGAATGCCGATGATGACATGACGCGGAATCTCCTTTCCAATAAGGTTGCAGCAATATTTGAGAGAGAAATCCATGTCAACCGGCAAGACGGGATTAGGATAAATATCCACCACATTGCCACAAATCTCGCCACCTGCAATCTCACGGATAAGCACTGCGGCAAGTTTGGCTGCATATGCGCAGATATTCGGGTCGGTGCCACGTTCGTAGCGGAAAGAAGCGTCGGTGCTAAGGCCATGGCGGCGAGCACTGCGGCGAATGGAAGTCGGATTAAAATAAGCGCTTTCGATGAAGACATCTGTTGTGGCTTCCGTGACTCCTGAATCGAGACCACCGAAAACGCCTGCGATACACATTGGTTTTTCAGCGTCACAGATCATGAGGTCTTTCTCGTCGAGAGTGTGCTCCACTTCATCAAGGGTAGTGAATTTAGTGCCGGTGGGACAAGTGCGCACCACAATCTTTTCACCTGCTACCTTTGCGAGGTCGAAGCAGTGAAGAGGTTGACCGATGCCGAGCAGCACGAAGTTGGTGATGTCTACTATCGAGTTGATAGGGCGTTGACCGGCAGCGACAAGAAGGTTTTTCAACCATTCCGGAGATTCCCCGACTTTCACATTTCGGATAGTCACACCGCAATACCTCGGACATAGCTTGGAATCGTCAACTTGCACGTTGACAGCACCATCCTCCCTATCAACCGAGAAAGCAGACACATCGGGGACGCTAATTTCAGGAAGCTCGACATTCTTGTCTTCTCCCTTTTCGAGAATCTGAGCCCACTGATAAGCCTTTAAATCGCGTGCACAACCGTAATGGCTTGCGGCGTCAACCCTGTTAGGGGTCAATTCCACTTCAAGTCGATAGTCGCTTTCCACATTGAAATAAGCAGAAGCCTCCGTGCCGGGCGCCACATCATCAGGAAGCACCATAATTCCGGAATGGTCGTGGCCAAGACCGATCTCATCCTCGGCGCATATCATGCCAAGTGATTCTACGCCACGAAGCTTACCTTTTTTAATTGTGAATTCCTTGTCGCCGTCATAGAGCACTGTGCCGATTGTTGCGACCACTACAGTCTGTCCGGCGGCAACATTAGGCGCACCGCACACTATCTGCAACGGAGCATCTCCACCTACGTCAACAGTAGTCACGTGCATATGGTCGGAATCTGGATGAGGCTCACAGGTGAGCACCTTTCCGATCTTGAGACCTTTCAGGCCCCCACGGATTGATTCCACCTCTTCAATTTGATCGCATTCGAGACCGGTTGAAGTGAAGACAGCCGCCAGCTCTTTAGGCGACTCATTGAAACTGATATAGCGTTTAAGCCACTTGTATGAAATGTCCATAAAGGTATTGTTATCGGTTGTTTAAGCACACGAAATCAGGCCTTTTAGCCCTCTTTCCCTTTTCAACTTGCAAAAGTACAAAATAATCGGCTAATTTGCAAATCGAATTTCACAAAACGGACCTTATCTGTGTGCATCTTTGTAATAAACCTCACCGTCAACCCATCTTTTCCTGGGTCTGAAGGCATCGGAAAGCGGATCGAGAGCCGGGTCATACAGTTTATAGTCGGTGCCCGTCAGATGGAGGAGCATCTGAGGGAGTTCCGAAGTTGAGAATGGAGCCTTACGGGCATCCTGCACAGACTTCCAGACATCAGGATTATCTCTGAGGAAAGCTTCATTGGCATAGACCAGCAACGGCACTTCCACGAATTTAGCGTCACGTCCCCGGTAATCACGGTCATCATAAATATTCTCGCCGTGGTCTGAGACATAGACAAGCAGTGCCGGGCGGCTATATGCCCTGACATCTGCCATAAGGGCACCAATGATGCTGTCGGTGTAATGAATGGAATTGTCATAGTCTGCCACTACCTGCGCTTTTTCCTTGTCGAGCCACTCCTGTCTTCTGACGCGCAATACATCGTCTGCCGAGAAAACGGTCTGGCCTTCCGGAAACCTGTTATAATATTGAAAATGTGAACCCATAAGGTGCAGGAACGTCAATTGTAAAGAATCCTCAGCGGCCCAGGCCTTATCCCACTCCGGAATCAACGCATTGTCATAGCGGCCAAGTGAATAATCTTCGGAATCCGTCGCCCCGACATATTTCACCACGTCTGCATCCATCGAAAGGATACTCGAGAGGTTTGACCATTTCCCGGAGAATTCCTGATTTGAGAGCCAATAAGTCTTATAGCCAAGTTCATGAAACACCTGTAGCAACGATGGAAACTCATACCACTCCTTGCTGTCGGGCAGATCGGTCATAAATGATATTAGCCTCGGTATATTTTGGGCAGTCAAGGTAGACGACGCCACAGCGTCATCGAAACGGGAAAGTCCACGGGCGACTGTATCCAGCGAGGGGGTTGTAGGCAAAGGGTAACCGTAAATCGAGAGATGTCCCCGAGATGCAGACTCACCGATCACCACCACTACCCTCTTCGCAGCCCTATCCGACCAGAGGGTCTCCGGATACGGCAATGGGAGTTTTTTTGCTTGCAGTTCACGTATTTTCCGATGATTGTCAGCATACGCTGCTGCGCACTTAATGCTACGGGCGAAGACACTGAAGGAAGTCCGTCCGCCGTCTCTTGTAGCACAGAAATATATAATATAAACGAGACCGGCGGCAGAAAGCGCCGTCGCTGCCAATGCAAGCCACTTGCCTCCAACCCGAGGCAGCACCACCCAGGCTGCCGCAACAACCACGATTGACGTCCACATCCAACCGGACTGAAGGAGCAGTCCGAGTCTGTCGGTCAGATCAGGCAAAAACTCCTTTACCTCATCCGGATTAGTCTCCATGATTAAGGTAAAGAGTTTACCGGTGATTCCAAAATCATATAAAAGCCAGCATCCGCCGTTAAGGAGAGAAAGAAGCACAAACGCGACTATAAGCACGACGGCCAATGCCTTAAGCCAGGCATTGCGTCGGAGAATGACATATAGAGCAGTCAAGGCAGTAGCTTTGAGCACCGCCACGCAACAGACACCCGCAAGGTTAAAGGCAGCGTCATCATGATATGCCGCCGAAACGATCACATCGGCAAGGGATGCGACTGACACCACGATCAGCACCATCCATAGCCTGACCGTCGTCTTGGATGTCACAATCTTCAGCCATTCCATAGTAAATAGTTTTCTACTCTAAGACAACGTGATGACTGATACGTTTATTATCATCCGCAGGCACCGGAACTTGCTTTCTTTTGAAGGTTCATACATAAAAAATGGGAGTTCATACATTGGAAGGCCAATCATTCGATATTTTATTTTAATATGGCGTTTATTAGGCAGATAACCAACTAAACAGAAAATTTATGAAAATACACTTGATTTTTATTTTGCTTTTTATGGCGGCTTGCATCAATAACCCTATCGAAAATGAGATTACAGAGGTCTGTGAAGAAAACACCGCTAAGGAAGCCCATATATCGCAAGAGGAATGCACAAAACTGAAGGAATACTGCTTGCGAAAAGGGTTCAATCCTGACGTTTGCATTTTGGTTGACTTCAGCGAATATTCAGGCAATTCTTGAAGTGCATGGTCTTGATCCGACCAATTCCAATGCCCACAAAAGAGGGATCGTGATTCATCCGGGTTTGCTGACATCCAGAAAGACGGTTACTCCTTGTGAGCCATTATCACAAGGATGCTTTACAGTAGGTCAGGATACATTCGAAGCAATCAAGTCGCTAACACAGCATTCCTCCAAACCCATCTTATTATACGCCTATAATTAACACTAATCTTTCTGGGCACACGGCTCTTTCATTTAGCGTCTCTCTTCCAAAAGCACATCCCCCCCCTGCGGTCTCATCGTGATGTGACCATTGGAAAGATATCATAAATGAAAGAGCCGTGTTCTAGGCATAACAAACTTAGTTCGGGAATTGGAACTATGGATGCGTCAGGCACTGATCTCTCTTTCAGAGCCGCAGAAATGGCAGATAAGCTCAGAAGTTAAATCTAAATTGGGGAATATGAATAAAAAAAACAATCCTATAGTGTTCAAGATTGACTAAATTATATTATCTTTGCGATTGCTAAGGCACACAGTATGCGTGATGCCTTAGCAGATACCGTTTATGCAAAAACCGAATCTCTACATATGATGGCAGATGGTGTGTCCTTTGCAATCGAGACCACTTTGGCTACACGTAGCTACAAGAACCTTGTTCTAAAGGCTCAGAAAAAGGGATATAATGTAAGTTTGCTGTTCTTCTGGCTTAAATCTCCGGAAGTTGCTTGCAGACGAGTGGCTCATAGAGTAGCGGAAGGAGGACATAATATCCCGATTGAGACAATATTTCGCCGATATTGGCTTGGACTCGAAAACCTTTTCCGTATATTCATGCCGATAGTGGACAATTGGGCGTTATATGACAATAATAATGAGACGAGTTTGATAGCAGATACAAACGGAATTACAAACCATCCTGTTTATTCACAAATAATCAACTCTATATGTCAAAGGAAGAACAATTGGAAATGAGGGAAATCCTCAATAAGGCCCTCCAGGATTCTTATCATAAGATGATCGACCTTAAAAAGAAATTGGGTCAGACGGTCATCATTGCCGATAAGAATGGAATGCCCATCGAAGTTTCTGCTGAAGAAGCTGAGAGAATTGCTCATGCGCGGTCATAATATCTGCAATAGCTGAATCTTTTTTCAACCTTGGCATATCTGTAGAAGCCTCACGCAAAGTACGCAAAGGTTTTTACAACGATTAACGAACAATTTTTGTTTTGCGTCGCAGTTGAAGCAAGTACGCTGAGATTACGGGCTGCTGCGCATCGCCCGGAACTCGCAGAGAAATAGCGCAGTTCATGCGCTAAAGAATTACGAATCAACATTAAATAATAAGCAACACTTAAATTTCTGATTTTTTTACTGTTTACTTTCGTAATGCTTTTGGTATATACTTTCACAAGGCTAATCTAACTCTCAATTTTGCGGGTTAGACGAAGTCTTATAGTTAAACTAAAAAAGTTATTATGAAAAAGATTCTCATTATGGCGGCTGTGCTTCTCTGTGCCGGGACCGCTTTCGCTGTCGAGCCAATGGCAAACGATGGCTCTGTACTGCTTGCTCAGTACAATAGTAACGAACAGGTAGTAAGAGCTTACTATCCCTACAACGGACAGTTGGCTTCAATAAAGATCAAGATCAGAGGAAGCCATGTAGTAGCCTACTCCACAGGCAAAGACTATATTGGCAATGAAGAGTGGCGCATGGTTCAGACTCCTGCCGGCATCACGCATACGGATTCCACGTTTGACGGACAATTAGCACGTGAGTTCAACAACAAGGCAACGCTTAATATCAGCGACGGCTACCACCAATCTCGTATTACCGTTTATTTCTAAAATATAATTTCTGTGAATATCTGTCAGTTCTGCGCTGGAATTAGTTCTGGGCACACGGCTCTTTCATTTAGCGTCTCTCTTCCAAAAGCACATGATTGTGGTGCGAACGCAGTGAGCACATTCCTCCCCCCCTGCGGTCTCATCGTGATGTGACCATCGGAAAGATATCATAAATGAAAGAGCCGTGTTCTTGGCATAAAAACTCAGTTCGGGAATTGGAACAATGGAGTCTTAGGCGCTGATCTCTCTTTCAGAGTCGCAGAACTTTCAGATGATCTCAGATTTATTATTTCTGAGAATATCCGGCAGTTCTGTGCTGGAATTAGATCTGGGCACACGGCTCTTTCATTTAGCGTCTCTCTTCCAAAAGAACATGATTGTGGTGCGAACGCAGTGAGCACATTCCTCCCCACCCCCATGCGGTCTCATCGTGATGTGACCATCTGAAAGATATCATAAATGAAAGAGCCGTGTTCTGGGCATAACAAACTTAGTTCGGGAATAGGAACTATCGAGGCATCAGGCTCAGATCTCTCTTTCAGAGTCGCAGAACTTTCAGATTAGCTCAGATTTATTATTTCTGTGAATATCTGTTAGTTCTAGCGCTGGAATTAGATCTGGGCATAACAAGTTCTTTTCGGATTTTGGGAATTTTGGAAGCTTAGGCACTGATCTCTCTTTCAGAGGCGCAGAACTTTCATATTAGCTCAGAACTTTATTTTGAGAGTTTGGATTTGAATCGGTACAACTCCAACACTGAAAATTGACATCTTTTCTGTTTACTTTTAAATTGCTTCCGGTATTAAATTTCGGAGGAGTGATGAAAGAATTTAGAAAATAGGAAAATTATGGACTCCGGATAAAAATTTAATCACTAAGTGAGCAAGTTTGACGAAAAATTATTATCTTTGCGATTGCTAAGGCACATACTCGCGTGTAGCCGAAGCGGACATAATGATGATGAGCGTCAAACTCTCGGCAATCTGACATTGAGAATCTGGACAATTTTCAAGTATACGCAGAAAGCAAGTGATGACGCTCACGCCCGACGTATATATCTCAGTTTTTGTAGACTGCCATATATGCCAAAAGCGTGAGCTTTTTCTTGTTACTCGTATACAGGCAGTCCAGAGCCCTCAGTGTGGTGACAAAGCATAGAGCTCGCGCTTATTTGATTCATCATCGTAATAATATCAACCGACAATTTAAATTTAAAACTAAATGGCAAGAGTAGTAATTGATCCTAAAGTTACCCAAGATGAATATTACAACAAAAATATTTCGCGATTCGAGGGATTAGATGGCAATAAACCATTTAAGCCAGATATTAAACATAAATTATACTCATATTGGTTCCCTTCTAACGAAAGATTTTTTTTACATCCTTTTAAATTCGGAAAATATAGTTTCGAAAATGGGTATGTTTTTGATTCCTTGCGTTTTGTCAACTATTCCTCTAATGAAATGCTCTTAGTTCCCATTGACTATTTAGTGCGAAATGGTATTAAAAAATCTCGACATTGTTCCACAGATCAAATGGAAGATAGAATTTTTACCAGTCAGATTCATACTCATTTAAATTCTGTATATAAAAATGCAGTTCCTTATATTTCAATTAAAGAAATTTTAAATGAAGCAGTCAAAATAATTGGCAATAAGCATATTTACTTTGAATACCACGCTGGCCATTATTTGAATGACAGTTCCAAAACCTATGATGAATGCCAAAGATGTAGACAAACATTTGAAGATTCCTTTAATAATGTTTATAATAAATGCCGAAAAGACATTTGTGAATGTATGTTTGCACATATCAAATAATTGGGAGCATAGTTTTTATGTAAGATAATGAAATATAAATTGTCTAAGTTTAATTTTTATGCCATTATCTCTGTAAATCATTACTTTCGAAACTTAAATGGATAATAAAACAAGAATAATCACCGACGAAGGAATTAACGTGGAGGCGCAGACTCCGATCATCGTGTCTGCAAGTCGTTCTACGGATATTCCTGCATTCTATGCGGACTGGTTTTTTGAACGATTGAAACGAGGATATTCCGTTTGGACAAATCCTTTCAATGGAGCTCCTCTGTATGTTTCATATCAGAATACGCAGTTCATTGTATTTTGGTCGAAAAACCCACGACCTCTTCTTGATAAACTTGATTATCTAAAAGAAAAGAACATCGGTTGCTATATCCAGTATACCCTCAATGACTATGAGAAAGAGGGATTGGAAAAAGGTGTTCCACCTTTGACTCAACGTATAGAAACCTTTAAACTTCTTGTTGAGAAGTTAGGAAAGGGGCGCGTCATTTGGAGATTTGATCCAATGATACTAACTGACAAGATTAGTATAGAAGATCTATTAAATACGGTTAGTAAAATTGGCGACGAGCTCAAAGATTATACAGAGAAACTCGTCTTCAGTTTCGCTGACATAGAGTCATACCGTAAAGTAAAGGCCAACCTTGACAAAAACGGTATCAACTATCGTGAATGGGATGAGCAGAGCATGAATGAATTCGCTTCCAGACTATCAACTATTAATAGGGAACGCGAATGGAATTTCCAACTTGCCACTTGCGGAGAAAAGATAGACATCGAGCAGTATGGTATTGAACATAACCGTTGCGTTGATGATGACTTGATGATTCGATTCGGCTATAAGAATAAAATCTTAATGGATTTTCTTAAGGTAGATGTTAAACAGATAGAGCAAAGGCCAATGTCTCTGTTTGACGATTTTGAGGAAGCACCACAGATCCCGGAAAATGCAATCATGCTCAATGCGTCGACATACGCGGTTAAGAAAAGAAACAACAAGGACAAAGGTCAACGCCAATATTGCGGGTGCATAGTCAGCAAGGACATCGGCCAGTACAACACATGTCCTCACCTCTGCGAGTACTGCTATGCCAATACAAGCAAAGAGGCGGCGGTTGCCAATTGGAATAGACATAAATTGAACCCTAACGGAGAAAAAATTATTGGGATATGATCGTCAATACAAGGTACATAACACCCATTAGAGATTGGGTAACTGAGCGTCAAGGCAAGGAACAAGCAGATTATTATGTAGCGCCCCTGTTTGATTTTCCTAAATTCGGAATAGAACTTGAAGACTTGTTTTTGTTATTTAACAAAAGCACCCAGAAATTACAATTATGGGGTATGCCTAAAAACATAGGAAATCCCGACCATTCTTCTCGAGACATCCAATATACCGAAATCATTAAGGGATTGAAATATAAGTCTGCTTTCCGTATCCTACCGTATGAATTCGATGATATATCCATCTTGATTGATGATAGTTTAAATCTTACATCATTTATCATTGAGAATGAATCAAGAGCAGCATTATGGATTTCATGTCCAACCATTCAAAAATATGAAAAATGGTTTGATGATGTCCAAGACGTAGAATATGGGAAATATCTTGTTTCGGAGCATGGCGAATCTTTCTTATTGGATAGATTCGGTCAAATTTACAGTTCACTGGGAACACTGCGTTTTCAGCGAATGATTGATGAAGATGCTTTTATAGTGGAATCCAGCGAGGGACTGAGTATCAGAAATGGTAAAGGAGATATATTGATTTCAAAAATTGTGCCCCGCTTTGAAAGACTAACAGATAGGACTCACTATTTATCTTGTAAAGACGGCCAATATTCCATACATGACTGCAATGGAAAAATGATCTCAGGACCCTATGATAAGATCCTGAATCATAACGACCGATACATTACTGCCAAGCGAGATAATCAGTTCTTTCTTCTTGACCTCACAGGGAAAAACCTTTTGGAGTCTTTAGAGTTTAGAACTATAACTCGTGCCTTCTGGAGAGGATTACCTTAAGCCACTCCTCGGTGAATATTGCTACGCCAATACCTTCAAAAAAGCGGACGTAGCCAAGTAGCATACCGTTAAAGACACAAGTGAACACGAACTGCGAAAAAACATCGAATAATGACATATCAAGAAAGGATTTCATCTATACAGAATCTTTCCATGGATGAGATTATCACGAACTGTAAAGCTCATATTCCTGAAAACCACAGGAGGCATCCTTACTATCATCCTGAGCTTAATCACGGCCTTGACTTACTTAATAGTGAGGAAGCCTTGGATTGCTATATGGGAGCATACGGTGAGATGCACAAAGTTAAATGCAGGGCGGCCATTCAAAATATTCCATTTCCGCCATCTGGAGCAAATCCAATTTCGTTAGCATTGGAAATATACGATTGGGGATGCGGTCAAGGAATCGGATCCATCTGTCTTATTGACTTCCTTAAGCAACGGGATTTAACTAAATGGCTAAAAAAGGTGACTCTTATAGAGCCATCGAATCCAGCATTAAACCGAGCCTTGCTTAACGTAAGCAACGCTACAAATAACAGGGTCAGAATTAACAAAATCAACTCCTATCTTCCTTCTAAATCATCAAATCCTGAGATCAGCATCCATTTTGAGCATCACTATGTGTTCCATATCTTCTCTAATATTCTTGATGTGGAACAAATTGAATTGTCGAAATTAGCAAGAATGCTTGCTATTCCTGGCCACACACACTATATACTTTGTATGGGCCCGATGAACGCCAATTCTTTTAGAATTGACAGATTTGCTGAAATGTTCAACCCATACGAGTATTTCTCAAATATTTCCAACCCCAACTACAGTCAAACCACCGACACAAATCACAGGTTTGGGTGTAAAACGAAATCCTTCATTTATCAGGGACATTCTTTGGATTTCAGCCACTATGATCCAAACGAAATTGCAGGCAGACCCATTTACAATGATTATGATGTTAACCTTCAGATAGAAAACGGTCTTATGTCATATGGCAAGGCTTGGGTTTACTATAGATTACAAAACATACTTGCGCCCAATGACCTAATATATCTTGACCCTGACATAAATGGAGCTAAACCAGATTTCATATTAGTGAGACCTAATATCGGAGTTATGATTATATCTATATTTGAAGAAAATCTGTCGAATTGTAAATATGATTCTGATAAGAAGGATCTCATCGTCAATAACGTAAATGGTAATCAAGATCCTAAAGAACTTCAGTCTCCTTTGGACGCACTGTCTTATTACCAGAGCTTGATTATTGAGAACGTTAAGGAACTTACAGATGCCATTATTGACAACAATAGAAACCTCGGTCTCATTAAAAAAGTGCTTATTTGCACTAATGGATCTACTAATCAAGCGAAAGAACTTTTCGCAAATCCTAATTATTCCGTTATCTTGGGAAATGAATTCATATCAGATGAAAACATCTCAAAGTCATTGTTTAATATCTCAAATTTTTATTATCATTCTCCAATCTTCGACGATACTGTTCTAAATCGACTTAAACGAGACTTATCGCCGAAATGGCATTCATATAGGGAAGGATTTAATGTAACACTGACAAGAGAACAAGCAGAATTAGCAATAAGCATAGAAGGTGCCCAACGTAAAATAAGTGGAGTTGTCGGCTCGGGAAAGACTCAGGTACTTGCCACTAGAGCTGTTAACGCGCAAGTCCGTACCGGAGGCGATGTTCTAATACTAACATTCAATATAACATTGGCTAACTATCTGAGAATGCGTCTCTCGCACATAAGGGCAGACTTTCCATGGGATAAGATTCACATTGATTATTATCATCGTTTTTTTAGGAAGTATGCATCCGTCAATAATAGACATGTTCATTTTGGATCATACAATAATGAAGATTTCTTTGAAGATGCTTCCTCCAAATATCAGAAATTTGATGCAATATTCATTGATGAGGTTCAAGATTTTGAAACACCTTGGTTAAAAGTGCTCATGAAGCATTTTCTTAAGGATAATGGTGAGTTTGTCGTATTCGGAGATCCGAAACAAAACATATATAATAGGCCAATCGATAACAATGGAGATATAAAGTTAGGAGTAATTCGCTCAGAATGGAATCATTCGTTGGACAGAAGTATGAGATTAAAGAATCCTGCACTTTCAGAATTAGCAGTAAAATTTCAAGAGACATTCTACGGCAGTACTGATATGACAGGCCATCCGTATAATGCGGCTCATCAAAATGAATTCCAATTCAATATTATGAAATACGAGCAGATCGACGCAATAGACACATCTGAAGATATTGCTGAAAGAGTATATAATATCTGCAAAACATTCATTGATGAGAACGATCTCAATGTGTCCGAAGTAGCAATCATAGGCCCCCAGAGCGAGATTCTCCGCAAGATAGAATATCTCTACCGCATGCAAACAAGAGAGCGAACAACAGTGACATTCGTTCGAAAAGAGGGTATTGATCGGATTTCCCGTCAAACTTCACAGGCATCATATGGATACAAGCAAGACCTTGACAGATTGGAGAAAGTCAATAAGAATCGTTTTACGATGCAGACTCGGCATCTCAAACTTTCAACTATTCAAAGTTTCAAGGGATGGGAAGCTAAAACCATCATTTGTATCATTCAAGAAGATAGTGATAATGATGATAACTTAAGGATGTCACCCCAACTTGTTTATACAGGCATAACAAGAGCACAAGAGAACTTGTTTGTTATAAATATTGGCAATAATGCTTACGATGAATTCTTCAAAATAAATCTGCAATAATATGGAAAAACCAACATATACAAAGAAACAGCAATACGCAATAATCTATATTTTGATACAGATTATGGAAGCGGATGGAATAATTGACCCTGGTGAGGTTAAATTTCTCAATAGCATTCTGACTGATTTCAACATATCGGAATCAGAGTTAGAAATAATAGGTTCTTTTGAAATACATCAGAGCTGTGCATTTCTAAGCGATATGACTGATGCCAACAAAGATTATGCCCGATCACTTTTTATTGGTATGGCAGAATCAGACGGATATTCCGATCCACGTGAGTTAAAGATAATCGAATCTATTAAGTTCTGATAGCAATATAAACTTCGAAAAAACTTCAATAAATTAAGTAATTACGACTAAAATTTGAACCACATTTACATTATAGTTACCTTATGCATTCTATACATTTTACAAATTTTAGACGATTTGTTGACTTTCCTGAGTTGAAATTTGGAAAGACAACACTTCTTGTCGGCTGCAACAATGCAGGAAAGTCTACTTTACAGAAAGCAATCTCTTTTCTTATTGCAAATTTAAAAGAGATGGAACCAAGATGGGGATGGAATAGTTTGCCAGATTTTATAATACCAGAATCTATGGGTACATATTCGCGCGTTAACTGTAAATCGACGAAAAGTCCCATGACATTTGAAATGTCTTTTGGAATATGTTCGGATAATCAAACACCCCGATTTAAAATCTTTTTTGAGTTAGAGGAGGCTGCCGATAATGCTAAGAAAGTTGGTATAAAATTCCTTTCTTTAACTGATATGGAAGTGCGTTATAGAATCGGTATTAAATTCCGAGAGATTTCAGTGGAGTGGATTGACTATTCCAATCAGAATTACACAGAGATTGCAGATAATTCTCTTTCTAGTATCTTTATTCAAGATCCAAAGAATTTGGGACTTGATCAAATGATTGCATTCTGGAAAGAAAATTTGATTAATAGTGAAAAAATAGAATCACCTGCTGATTTTGAATATATGCGTTCTGATTGGGGAGAGGGGTTAGATCAATTAATACATTTAAGAAATACAAGACTTAATGAAGCACAAATAGGCAGTAATAATATGTTTAATAAAAAAGTGTTATTACAATTGATGCCTCTTTCTGGTTTTGATTATTCTGAATATATTCATTGTACTTCATATCTTCTTAGTGATGCTCTAGAACAACTCTCTCGATATAATACATCAGATATTTCAGGATCTCATGGGGATGAACTGTCAGATAGCATAAAGTCAAGAATTCATGAAAGCCAGTTAGATCTCAGTAAGATATTAAATGGAATGAATATTGAAATTCTTCCTGCCCATTCTTTAGAAAAAACTGTGTTATATCAATATAATCATCCGCTTTATCCTCTCCTAAATAAAGTTTGCGAGATTAATGCAGAACCATATATCGTAAGAACTGGAGAGTTGAGGCGTTCGGAAATTGATAAAAGAATTCTTAGTTTCTTTAAGATATTCAATCTTGCCGAGGATTTTCGGATTCGATCTATTGAAGGAATAGCAATTACATGTGAGCTGAAAGATAAGGATGGTAACTGGATTCATCTTTGTGAAATGGGTAGCGGAACATTGCGTTTAATGGAATTATTTCTGTTCATAGCCTGTTCAAAATCATACTTACTTTTCATCGAAGAGCCGGAACAGAATCTACACCCAAAATATCAGAGTTTACTTGCTGATCTCTTTTCAATAGTAGACAAACAGATTGTCGTAGAGACACATTCTGAGTATCTTGTTAGAAGGACTCAGGTACTTGTCTCGCAGATGAATTTATCTGAAGATGATATGAATACAAAAAATCCTTTCAAAGTATATTATTTCCCGGAAGAAGGTATTCCATACGATATGTCATATCTACCCTCCGGACAATTTGAGGAGGCATTCGGCGAGGGTTTCTTTGATGAAGCAGGAAAATGGACAAGAGAATTAATCCGAAATAGAAGAAAATAAAATGACAACTCTTTATACTACAGAAGAAATACTCTCGTCTATTTATCTCGACAGTGAAAATAAAGGTCAGGTATGGTGTGACTTAATTCGTAAACTTAAGCCGGCACTAAGAATAATTACAAAAAATGACTCTGATTATGCTGAGAACGAAGAAAGTCTAATTTTCTCATTTGCAAAGGATTTTGACATTCTTCCAGATCCAGAGTATGTAGACGAATCCGATGGAAGTGCGATTCTAAAACACATAATAGATATGCATAAATCAGTGTTATCGGATAATAATTCAATAATACTTTTGGACATACCAACTGAAGAAGCCCAAAATATCTCTGATACCTATGGAATTATCTGTCATCCTTTTGCTATAGTCCCTATTGTAAATCCACTTTTTCAAGAAGGGATTGAAAAAAACGTCGATAAGGATGAGCAGCCCATTGGATGGAAAGAGCTATTTTGTGCTGATTGTGAGATTCCATCAAACTCCTTAATATTTGTAGACAGATATCTTTTTTCTAAAGAAGGATGGATAACAAGTCAAGATGGAATTGACAATGTGTATGATATTCTAAATAATGTTTTACCTAAGTCTTTGGGAGTTGATTATCATGTCTTAATCGTTTTTGACGCAACAACTCTCAAATCAACCGATGGTGATACCTTTCAAAGAATTTCAACGCGCATCAATACTTTAAAGAAAAGACTCTCCCGACCCTATAATATAATTATAGAGACCCTATCCCTTGATCGCAACACTCAGTATTATAATGAAACTCATAATCGACGCATATTGTCAAATTATTTTTTACTACGAGTAGACAGATCTTTAAAAGCATTCAGAGAGAACCAGAGTTTGTACTCTCAATCACTCTGGCTTGATTGGTGTGCATCAAAAGGAATAGTTCGTCAAACAAAATCAGATCTTCCAGCCAAAGAATTACGTAAGTATCTAAATGATATCAAAAAGGCTGTAAGACAATTAAAGGCAGTGAAGGGTGACATCTTATTTTCACAAAATGGTAATTCTCATATACCGTTAGAAAATATAAGCAATCGATTAATAAAATAGATAATCATACATTGAAATATAGTGTTAAAGAGAGATCTTACATCATTCGACACAGCGCTATTTAAATTTGATTTTCAACAAATATAAACACAAACAATCAACTCAAAATATGAATCAAATTTCAGAAGAATTCAAGAGAGCAATAGCAGGCAGAAGCCGCTCTATCAGCTTCAGTTGTAATCCAGCACAGATAAAACGATGGCTTGAAGAAGACAGTATAATTGAGCTGTCACTCAAACAGAAAACTTATAGAAACGCTGAATTTTACATAAATGGGAAGAAGAATCATTGTATATGGTTCTCACAGTTGGCAGACCCACTTCTGAAGGTTAATTATCTTGAGTTGACATTAGGCAAAATAATCAAAAAAGATGGATCTGTCATGTGTATTCGTGACATTACAAACACACAATTCATAGAGTTCGTCAAGAACAAACAATTCAAAGTAATCGTTAACGAGGAGGGGGCATGCGTTAAGATGGCATCTGGAGTAAATATGACCTATGGGGAATGGAAAGAAAGGATCAAAATATTGTATAATGAAGGGAAATATAATGAAGCCGCACAACTTCTTGAACCAGCCAATCTATATTCCTTACAGGAATTGTAGGCTAACAGTACCGATTATTCCGCCTAAGCCCACCCACTCCGACCATTACCACCCAACTTTTCATGGGGCTTGATAGTACTTATAAAGATTATAGAGAATTTATCAAAAAACTTATTTGAGGATAGAGAGTTTTTTATTACTTTTGCGTATCAAAACATTACGGCAGATGAAGATCAAAAGTATATCAATAGATTATTTCAGAGGTTTGCAGAATGTCGATATTCTGCAATGTGACGATCATGTAAACCTCTTCCTTGGCATAAATGGAGCGGGCAAATCAAGTGTCCTCGATGCCATCTCGCTCGTATTCTCTTGGTACACTGCAAGAATCCAATCTGCTAAAGGCAGGGGGCGTGACATTCCTAAGGATGACATAGCGATACACTCTCCAAATGGATGTACGATTGATCTTGGTATGGATGACGACAATCACTGGAAGCTTTATCGAAGTCTGAAATATAAAAAGACTGATAGGAGCGACCTCTATGCAATGAATCAGAGAGTTGCTCAACTACGCAATGCTCTTGATTCGGATTCAAACCAGTCTTTGCCAATTATCGTTCATTACGGAGTAAACCGGGTTATCCCGAACACTTATCCACGGCTTCCTCGTGGTAAAAACGAATTCACACAATTGGATGCCTACCGGAATGCGTTGTCAGGCGGTCAATCCTTTTCGGATTTCTTCAATTGGTTCAGACTTGCTGAAGACTATGAGAATGAACAGTATAAAAGCAATCCCAACTTCAAAGATCATGGTCTTGAGTCTGTAAGACGATGCATGGCGGTCATGCTGCCTGAATACACCGATTTGAGAGTTAGACGCCGCCCACTTGCCCTGACAATGAAGAAAGGGAATGAGACACTGAAACTAAATCAGTTGTCGGATGGTGAGAAATGCTATATCTCGCTTGTCTGCGATATAGCCCGACGTCTGGCCATTGCAAATCCTTCCTCTGATCCACTGAGAGGAGACGGCATTGTGCTGATTGACGAAATCGATCTTCATCTTCATCCACAATGGCAGCAGAGTATTGTCTCCAGACTTGTGAAAACATTTCCTAACTGCCAGTTCTTCATCACCAGCCACTCCCCTATAGTAGCTTCCGATGTAAATGGTAAAGTATTCGGTATAAAAGAAGGTGAAATTGTGCCTCAATATACCTACGGCAAACTGTCTTCAAACATACTTACCTCTTCATTTGAAGTCTCATCACTGCGCAATCCATTCGTGCAGTCTCTTTTCGATGCCGGGTATGAAGCCCTTGATCGTAATGATATCAACTTATATACCAAGAATCTCATTCAACTCAGTGATATTCTTGGACCGGACGATATCGACATCACTGGCCTGAGAATTGAAAAACTCCGTAGGGAAAAGTTTGCTCGGGAATGAAAACCATCAATAAGACAGAGGCAAACGATTGTCTACGAACTGCCGCTAATAACGCATGGAGTTGGGATGATTTTCATAAGAATGATCAGCCTGGTTATAATGCATGCCGTGAACAAGGGTTAGCGGAGCAACTGAATGAATGTGCCTATACAGGTTTGTGGCTCGGGGAAGGCACAAAGCAATCTGTACACATCGATCACTTAAGAAAGAAAGCTTTATATCCGGAACTCACTTTTGATTGGAATAATCTATTCGTCGCAGCAAAAAATCTCGAATGCGGAGCAGATTATTGGATATTCCGGTGAAGACCACCCAGTCATTCCGGCCATAACCACACCAATGAAAGCCAACTTCCAAGATTGTGCCGAGGCGGAAGCCGAAGGTCTTCAAATATCCCAGTTTGTCACGGTGTCCGAGCCTCCGGCTCAGCATCTTCCCCATTTTATCCCCACTACACAGGGCTCTTATACACATATGCCGCTGCCGACGAAGAGCCTTGTG
>JAIDUH010000153.1 GCA_029060285.1 Muribaculaceae bacterium
AGATTAATAAAAAGAATCATATTTTTAGTATTTTATATTGATTTTTTGAATTCGTAAATAAGTTTAAACAACTTCATAGTTAATATAGCGGTTATTTATACTATATTAACACAAAGATAGCGGTTGGGTTCAATGCTAAGGGCCCATTCCGTAAGGAATGAGCCCTAAATCATAAATCATAAAACGAATGGCACACACCGTCATTGATAGGAGGTCTCGACATTGACGAAGCTTTCCACTGATGGCGCTCCGAATTCGATGGCACCCATGTCGGAATTGGAGTTTATGACGAGGTTGTAGACATAGTGGCAGCCGGGCTTCCACTCCTTGAAGGCGCTTGTGGATAGAGGAAACTTTAGCAGACCATCGCCAAACGTGCTTCCTTCGACAACGTTTTCCGTGGGTGTGTTTGCATTTGGCCAAAGCTTGGCCCCGCTGTCCGCATCATAAATCGAGCACATTACGGCGATGTAGGTATCGGAGCCGCTGCCGTTGTTGTTCCATACGAGCTGCTGTGGTATCAGGTATCTTGAGCCCGGCACTGTCGTCGTGCCCATGTCGGTGGCGGTCGATGTCAAAGTGATTCTATCGGCGGGAACCTGGCTCATGTGCATCAGATAAGGCGTCGGCGTGTTTTGGTCGGTCCACATTCCCACAGTCTGCTCCGTCGGGGTGTCGGCAGTCGACCCGGAAGGGAAATGGAAGTTGCCCTTTGAGTTGAGGTTTGAAAGCGCCACATTCGTTACCATCACCTTGAGTTCCGGATTTGACGAGCTCATCTTGACAGTGAGTTTTGATAAGGCGTGTCGGAAATTGAATATGACTTGGGCATTCGAAAGGCCTGCTCCTCCTGTAAGGTTGGGACTTACGGCATATACGATGTCTTCAGTGCCCTCGGAGGCATCAAACGGGACTCCGGCGAGCGGGGTGTTGGTGCCGAGCCATGATGCGGGAGCGAAGGCATAGAAGTCAACAGCCTTCTTCGACGGCCAGTATTTTACGGGGTCGTAAGTCCAGACATTGGATGTGCTTTTTGTCACTTCCACATTGTCCATGAAAAGGTCTGGAGATGTCCCGTTGCCGGTATAGGCATATACGTTGAATGTCTTGAGATTGCTTGTAGTGATGTCGCCTGCGCGGGAGAACTCGGTGTTGGCGGCAAACCTGATTTCATTTGACTGATCTTCACTCAGTGAGCGAGGTTCATCGGCCGACGAGCATGCCGACGCGATTAACGCTGCGGATGCGGAGAGAAAATACGCCGAGATTTTGTAGAGTTTCTGTGTTTTCATGGCGAATAAATTAAGTTGGTGAAGAAATATGTTTACTATGAATATATTATTTCGATCAGTTGCCATCCGTCGACTCCTACTGAGATCCCTACGTCATCTTTGCCGTCGGGATTGGTCGGTGTGTCGGCTGCCGGAATGTCAAGACCCTTTATATTAAGGTAAACGTCTTTGGGATATTTACTGTTCATTATTTGATCCGTCACATCAAAAGTCTTTGAATATTTTCCATGTGAAGTTGTCACGATTATTTCAAGGCTGATCTTAGGATCTGTAATGTCGGGATTCCCAAATCCGGTGGCTACCGTTTCCAGACAGGTATGGCACAGAGGATCGATATGCAGGGGAGCCGATACGCAGCAGGTCTGCTCAGAATTGCATTTGAGCTGTAGGCACACTCCCCTTGCGAGGCCCTTTAAGATGGCAGTCGCTGTCTTTATTCGTTGGGTGCCACTTATGGAGTCAAGCCTTATGTGATAGTCTGTGGCAAGTGAATCAGGACTCATGCTGATAGTCAATGCCTTTTTGTCGCCGGCATTGAAGAGGGCCTGGGCTGTCAATGAGGCGGCATAGAGCATGCCGGTCTGAGAAGTCACCGAGTCGTTCAGGTTTCGGGTGTTGGCGGAGAAGCGATCGAATGTGTCCGTATTTGAAAATTCCACTCCTGGCAGATCGTTGTTGAAGGCGATTACGTTGTAGATTCCTGAAAGTATTTCTATTTCTCCTCCATTGCGACCGGAGATGTCAAAACGCCATATCTTTGAGTTTTCATCAGCAGGAAAGAATAATACTGTCATCCCTTCCGGATGTGCATTGATTGCGTTTATCCAGTCAAAATCCACCATTACTTTGACAGGATCTCTGTCATAGGCCAAATCTTTTTGTGAGCAAGAAGACAAGATGCTTCCTGCCCACACAGCAGAGATGACGATTATGAGTGGAATTTTATATTTCATTTAATGAAGACCTTCTGAGTTGTTGATCCTTGGTGACGTATAAATATGCCTCCTTCGGGATTGCTTACGCGTACTCCCTGAAGGTCGAAGTATTCGGTGGAAGCGTCTGAGTCGTCCGGCTGGATGGCTGAGACTCCGGATGGATCGACATTGACATAGTCGCTGAAGAAGTAGAGTGACACCGGTTTGAAGTCTTTGTCTGAGTCCTCCTTTTCCCATTTTGCGGCTTGGATTGGGAGTCCTGACTGGTCGTCGTAAGTCACGTCTGTTTTCTTTGTTTCCGTTTCGGTCTGGGTGCCGGATTGCTTGTATTCGGTTGTTGTCTGCTCGTTGAGCAGGCAGAAGCCGAATTGGTCAGCTGTGTTGGATTCCTTCTTGCTTACGCGGCTTTCGATATAATATTGACCGTTGTTTTCGTCATACTCCACTTCGTAGATGTCGGCTGTATAGCTGTAGCTTTCGTCAAATTCCTCTCGTGGGGTGAATTTCTCGATGCAGTTGAAGGTTATTTCACGAATCTTCTCGTTGCCCATGGTAAGTAGGCTGTGATAGCTGTCGCCATCGTAGGTGGCTGTGAAAGTAGCCGGTTCAGGCCGGTCTTCAGACGTGACAGTTGCGCTCGCAACCCGATTGGCAGAGAAATACATGTCAGAATCGATGTCGTCGCATTCCATCGAAAGGATCTGTCCGTCAGTAGTGTTCCAGACTATGTCTGACCATTGCTCCTCAATTTCGGATACGGTTTGTCCGTTCTTCGTCTTGATTTTTTCAAATGTGACTGTTGTGGCTTGGTTGTCGGAGCCGTAGGTTACGGTCATTTGCTCATCGTCATATGCCTTATTCCCATTTGAGATATTATATGTGCGGACTTTGGTGATGTTTCCTGCATCGTTCCTTGTTATTTCCGTACCGTTGCCTGTCGTATATAGGGGTTCTTCCTTCCCTTGATAAAAATATTCGGTCTCAGAGACGACAAAATTCTTTATGATAGGGTCATATTCATATTCAGTGATGGTGACAGGTTTGTTTGCACCGTTGTAGACATTAAGTACTTCTACTTTTGCAACATTGCCATCGGAATTATACGTATAGACTGTTTTCTGACCTGTCTCCTCCAGCGTGTTGAGTGATCCGTCTGAGTTATAGGTGTATTTTTCCACGTTCATGTCTCCCCAGGAGGATGAATGCGGCATATAATATTGATAGCTTACGGTCTGGGGTTTGAAAAATTTGGCAGAGTCTTTAGCTGCTGCCGGAATAGCGAGCCCTGTCAAAGCGAGGGTGGAAAGTAGAAGTGTTTTTTTCATAATAATAAATGTGTGTCTTTAAGATAAGGTGTATTATGAAATGATAACAAATCAGGCAATAGAATGTTGAGTTTATTTTGTGAGAGCGGATTGATGGGAGTATTTTTTAGTGAATGTTGGAGGAGTGGGGATTTTTGATTATATTTGCGGAGTGGTAGGTAGGAATTGTTTAATCAGAAAGTGTTTTCCATGATACAGCAGAAGATCTACAATTTAATCAATAGAGACCGCAAGGGAATGTGGTACAGTAAGTTGTACGACTGGTATATGCTTGTGATGATAATGGCAAGCATCGTGCCGCTCATGTTTATTGAGGATTATCCAATATTTAAAGTGATTGAGATCGTCACTGTCATAGCCTTTATAATCGATTATGTTCTCAGGTGGTTTACGTCAGATATTCAGTTGAAAAGAGGTTGGATTTCTTATGTTGTCTACCCTTTCACCCCTATGGCAATCATAGATTTGCTGTCGATCCTTCCAGGATTCAATCTGATAAGTCCCGAATTCAAGTTGTTGAGACTGACTCGCCTGCTGAAGATTGTCAGGCTTCTCAAGATCTTCAGATATTCAGACAAGATTTCTATATTTTTGAATGTGTTGAAAAAAGAAAAGGATGTGCTTTTTTCCGTTCTGCTCTTTGCATTGTTCTATATCTTTCTCACGGCGTTGGTAATGTTTAATGCAGAGCCGCATATTAACCCCACCACTGGTGTAGAGACTTTCCATTCATTTTTCGATGCTTTGTATTGGGCAACGGTGACCTTGACCACGGTGGGATATGGAGATCTCTGTCCCGTCACTGATATAGGAAGGATAGTGTCGATGTTGTCATCATTGTTCGGAGTGGCAATAATAGCGCTTCCGTCGGGCGTTATCACGGCAAGTTATCTTGAAGAGCTAAGGGAATACCGTAAAAAAAGAGAAAGTCTACATTGAAGTCGCAACAACTTTATTGGTCCCTTCGGTGGGTTTAATCAGGGCAGAGCATTTTTAAGAATATTTAAGTGAATCTTAGCCATTGTGTTAAATCAAAGTTAAAGTGCTATGCCACAGTAAACGTTGAGTTGTTTTAAGAGTCAAAGCTTGCGTACGACGAATGAACGCAAACAATTAAAAACACACAAAAACAAATTAAAAAATGATGAAAAAGAAAGTATTAGGTTTAGCACTTATGGCTATGGCGCTCGTAGGATTCAACGGCATGGCTCAGAATAATTCTCAGAAAAACGCTCAGGGTTGCAAGGCTCAGACAGAATGCGCAAAGGGCTGCAAAGGTATGAAGAAAGAGGCCCGCGAGATGAAGAATCCTTATGAAGGTCTCACTCTTACCGATGCCCAAAAGAGCAAGCTTGCCGAACTTGACAACAAACGTATGGCCGATCACAAGGCAAAGATGGAGGCAAGAAAATCCGAAAGCAATGGTCAGAAAGCCGACAAGAGCAAGACCCATGCCGAAATGAAGGCTCTTAGGGAAGCCCGTAAGGCAGACAAGGTTGAATACTTGAAGGAAGTGAAAGAGATCATTGGTCCTGATCAGTATGTGGTTTTTCTTGAAAACTTCTATGTAAACGGAGGTGGTAACCACGGAGACAAGAAAGCTTTTCAACAAGGAAAAGGGGGAAAGCAAGGTATGGCTCACAACAAGGGAATGAAAGGCCAGCGTAAGGGCGACCGTAAAGGTGGTAAACGTGCCGGTAATGAGACATCTGCCAATGTTCAGTCATAGGCATTATCAAGTCAGACATATTATGAAGTTGTTTCGACTTATTTTTTTATTAAGATTTCGTCAGCTTTGCGAGCAGATTTCGCTTCATGAAGAAGGAGACA
>JAIDUH010000154.1 GCA_029060285.1 Muribaculaceae bacterium
GGAGGGCATGCCAGAGCCTCAAGGCGTGGGACGAGCAACAGATACAGACTCTTCACGCTTTTTTTGCATTTAGAAGGTCCATCCGTAGAGTCTAAGGACCTGGAGAACGCATTATGAAACGATTAGGTGTTTCAATCACTTTACTAATTTGCTTTGTGACTGCACTGATGGCAGCAAATGGCAGTGCCGGCAAAGGCATCAAGTGGGAACTGAAGAAAGGAGTGCTCACAATTTCGGGCAACGGCCCGATGAAAAATTACGGCAAGGACCGGCCTTGGATTGCATCCAATGTTGAGAAACTCGTTGTGGAGGAGGGAGTGACAAGTATTGGCGACAATCTTTGCAGAGACAGTAAGAACCTCATCGAGGTTTCGCTACCTTCCTCACTGAAGACCATAGGTAACTCAGCCTTCCAGTCATGTCGCAAACTTCCTGATATCCATATTCCATATGGAGTTGAGGAGATAGGCGACCGCGCGTTTTATGATTGTAACGCCTTTATAGAACTTGATCTACCCATTAGCATGAAGAGAATCGGAAAGGAGGCTTTTGCGAAATGCAGTAATATCACTAACGCTCGTCTCACTCAGAGTCTGGAGTCAATGGGGGACAAAGCCTTTGAAGATTGCCTTATTCTCGCAAATCTCTCTGGACTTCCTGATTTTATAGATACCGGTAATTCGTTGACTTACGGATTAAACCGCGCTGCGGTCAAGAATTACTGGGACCGTAAAGAGGAAATGGCTGCAAAGTATGGCAATTCATCTGGAACTAATATTACCAATAAGAGTGAATACGCGAAGGTGGAACCTTCGGATGTAGACATAGACATTCCATTTACCGGAAAGAACAATAAAAATACATTTGCATTGATCATAGCAAATGAAAACTACGGTAAACTTGCCAATGTTCCTTTTGCAATCAATGATGGAGAGGCTTTCGCCAACTACTGTCGGCGCACACTCGGTATTCCTGAAAAGAATATTCTTTTGTATAAGGATGCTTCCTATGGGTCTATGCGTGAGGCTTTCGGTGATCTCCGGCTAATTAATGAGTTTGCCGGAGACAATATGAAGGTGATTGTTTACTATGCAGGTCATGGAGCTCCGGATGATGCTACCCTTGATCCCTATCTGATTCCGGTAGATGCCGGTAGAATTAACAGAGATGTATGTATTCCTCTCGCTTCTATATATCAGGAGCTTGGGAGCATGAAGCTTGAATCAGCCATTGTGTTTCTCGATGCCTGCTTCAGTGGCGGTACGCGTGAGAACAAGATGGTGATGGCTGATGCTCGTGCCATAGCACGTGTGCCCAAAAAACAGGGACTGACCGGTAAAGTAGCGGTGCTTTCTGCCACGAGCGATGAGCAGACAGCCCTCCCATACAGAGACAAGGGGCATGGAATGTTCACATATTATCTACTTAAGCGATTGCAGGAAACAAAAGGGAATGTGACACTTTCCGATCTTAAGGAATATATCACAAAGGAAGTATCAAGAAACTCTTCAATAGTAAACCGCAAAGAACAGACTCCTACTTTTACTGTTTCAAACGGAGCTTCGTCTGTTTGGGATTCTTGGAAACTGAATGAATAATCATCACATAACAATTTCAGATGAAAAGACTTTATTTACTAATATTGATAGCGGTTCTTACAACAGGAATTGCCGCGTCACAGAATGCTAATCGTAGCGGTTTCTTCTTGGAACTCGGTTTTGGAGGTCTGGTGGGCGATACTCCTCGCTATAGTTTCAGTATTGCTGAAAATGTATTGTCATATAGGTGTCTTGCAGGAGCTGCAGGAGACTTTGGTTTTGGTGGACGTTTCAGAATGGGCAATCACTGGGCATATGAATTGAAAGCGGAAGTACAGTTGCCATTGAAAAATCCAATCAATTCAATGATAGGACGTGTATTACCTGTTGGTTTTAGATATACCTCAGTAGAAATTGTTAGGAATTACAGTCTCTATGCTCATTTAAATATCGGAGGAGCAATTACTGTTAATAGAGGAATTATAGACACAGAATGTATTTTATTGCCTAATATAGGTGAAACTAAACTTGGGTATTTCGCTGGGGCTGAAGGTTATGGTGTAGCATATTCAATAGGAGTAGGAGCTAATGTCACGACTCATTTATATTTTGAGAGTTCCTTCAATGGGCAAGCGATATTTCGTAGTTATGGAAAGAATGGTTTGGGTACTAATAACTATGGAATCGTGGGATTGTTTGTAGGGTATCGTTTCTAAAACAGTAATTATAATATGAAAATCTTTATTAAAAACAGAATAATTCTCATATTGGGATTTTTGTACATACTTAGTTCATGTGCACAGGATGGTCCATATGTTTCAGGAAAGTTGGAATGTGATATTGTTGCTGCATTCGTCACTCCAAATTTTGCAATAGTGAGTGCAACTATACCAAATAAAAATATTATTGAAGGATTTGATCATAATATGTATTTGTTCGATAAGCCAATAGATAAGATTAATATTGACTATGATGAACTAATCAAATGGAATGATTATAATGTACTGGATTCTCATTTGGATTGCATGTTCACAAATCTTAAACCCAATACCACCTATTATCCTTTAGTGGAGATATATAGTAGTATCAATGGTGAAATTGAGAGTGGTTATGATAGAGGAACTCAATATTCCTCTGGTTATTCCTTCACAACAACTAAGGAAGGGGACTATTCTTTATTAGGAGAGATTCAAGGTGAGGTAATGGAGACTTCGGATGAATATACAACGGTAAAAATTACTTTCCCTGCAAACATAAATTTTCGTTATGGATATTTAGAAGCAAGTACTTCTCAAGATATGACTAATGTTATAGAATCTGAATATGTATATGACAGGTACAAGAATACTGCACTTTTCAGATTTCATAGGTTGCCACCCAATACATACTATTTGAGGCTAATAAATGTAAGGTTTGAATTTGTTGTAAATGGGGAGACATATGATTTTTATGATGATGATGAAATTACAATTAATATTGCAAATACTATAACAATCCAATAAGAAGAGAGAATATAATGAAACTTCTTAAATCCGTTATCGCATTGGGATCTATCTCATTGTTCCCTTTATTTTCTTTCGCCTCTAAGGAAAAGGAGGTTATCGGTGAGTATACATATTATATCCCGTATAATGTGGCAAGGGATAAGGCGGAGCAGATTGCGTTTGAGAGGGCTCGTATTCAGGCGATTGCCAATGTGTTCGGTACTGTTATGACGCAGCATAGTCGGATCGATATGAGGGCTTCTAATGGAAACGAAAATTCTGATTTTTGGTCTTCGGCATCTTCACTTGTGAAAGGGGAGTGGGTGTCCACTATTGGAGAGCCTGTTTTTGAGCCTTTCATTGAGAATGGCAATTTCGCTATTCGATGTGAAGTTAAGGGGATGGCGAGAGAGATTACAGCTCCTAAGGCTGAACTCGACGTACGTCTTCTATGCAACGGCACAACAGATGCCTATGAATCTTCTACCTTTAAGTCAGGAGACAATTGCTATCTCGCTTTCACCACACCGGTGCAAGGCGCAATTGCTATCTATCTTGAAGACGAGGATGGAAACATGTTCTGTATGCTTCCATACTATGCGCAGACTGCAACTTGCACTCCTGTATCGCCTGGAATCCGTCACCTTTTCTTCACATCAAACGATGGCGATGAGGAAAAGTATCAGCTGACAACAGACAAGGAGATTGAACGCAACATGCTATATGTTGTCTTCTCTCAGAATGATTTTATCAAGCCCATTGACAAATCAAACGGACAAGAACTTTCGCTTAAGACACTGACGGCGGAAAACTTCCGCAATTGGCTTCAGAAATCCCGAGCCTTCGACCATACCTTCCAGGTCGTGTCAATACCTATTACAATTACTGCTGATATTGAATAAAGTGTTTGCTAAATCCGAACAATAGATAACAATAGTAAAAACGCGGCAAACAAAAAAATTGCCGCGTTTTTACTTTTGAAAAAATTGCATACTAATAAATTTTTTTGTAGATTTGCAAAAAATCACTTTTTATATGGAAAATGACAATACTTTCATCCGTTTCGACTGGGCTATCAAGAATATGCTCCGAGATAAAGCTAACTTTGAGATACTTGAAGGTTTGCTGACTGTGTTAATTGGTGAGGATGTCAAAATCAAAGAAATCCTTGAAAGTGAGTCTAATCAGGAAAGCGAGTATGATAAATTCAATCGTGTAGACATCAAGGCCGAGAACAGCAAAGGACATATCATCATTGTAGAGGTTCAGTTGACGCGAGAACTTGATTATCTGAAGAGAATACTTTTTGGTACATGTAAGACCATCACCGAGCATATAAGTCTTGGTGACAAATACGACAAGGTTAAGAAAGTCTACTCTATCAGCATTCTCTATTGCGATTATGGAGAAGGGGATGACTATGTGTATGTTGGAGACATGCATTTCACGGGCCTGCATACAGGCACCGAACTCATTGTTCGCACAAAGGAGGATGGTGTCATAGTACAACATCTCCCGAAGGACGTTTTTCCGGAATACTTCCTCTTGAGAGTATATAATTATGATAAAATTCCTGATACTCCTCTTGACGAGTGGATGTCATATCTTAAGACCGGCAAGGTCAAAGAAGATACACGCACTCCGGGTCTGCAGAGAGTAAGAGAAAAACTACGAGTTCTCTCTATGACAAAGGAGCAGCGTGACGCCTACTATCGTCATCTTGACAATATTATGTTTCAGAATGACGTCTTTGATACTGCCCGAACTGAAGGACGTGAGGAAGGTTATGCTGAGGGAAGAGCGGAAGGAATAGTCGAGGGAAGAGCAGAAGGAAGAGCAGAAGGAATAGTCGAGGGAAGGGCCGAAGGATTGGCCAAAGGATTGGCTGAGGGTGCCGCTCGTGTAAATCGTGAAACTGCCAAAAAACTTATGATGCTAAATCTTCCGGAAGAAACCATTATGCAAGTCACAGGATTGAACCACGATGAACTTGCTATAATTCGTAGTCAGCTTTAAGATATTATTATCCCGGGCTTCTGATCAGTGAAGCCCGGGATCTCAATTTTAAAGAATTGGATGCAAGTTATTCTCTCACTACTCTTGTGAATTCAGGGGTTTGGCCTTGTGGAGCTATCACGTAGATGATCGAGTTGGATTCTGAGCCATCAGGAGCTGTGGATTTTACTCCGAATTCATATTCGGCACCTTCAGGTGTCTGGCGAGTTGCAACAGAGACTGGATTTCCGAGAGGGAACTGATAGTTGTCGCAAGCGGCATGAAATATTACAGCATCTTTGTCGCAGACATCGGTAGGATCTGAGAAGTCCGGCAGTGCTTCTAATTCACCTTCGACATAACCGTTTTCGATAAGGAATCTGTTGATCTCTTGCGGAGCCTTGTCAACTCTGGCGTTTCTTACTCCATATCCCTCTTTAACTTCAGCTCCTGGGAGAGCTACCGCTACGTCAATGGTAGCTTTTTCTATACCTCCGCTACCGAAAGTGGCAAAAGTCACGACGTTCTTTCCATTAAGGTTATTGTCAGCAAGGAAAGAAGCCATAGGAAGAGCATACGTTCCACCCCAGATCGGAAAACCAAGGAATATGGTGTCGTATTCGTCAAGATTGACATTGAGAGATTTGACCTCGACTTTTACGCTGTCCTTTTTTTCTTGCATCCAACGGGCTATCGTCTGTCCGTAGTCTCCGTCGTAGGGATTGACAGCGACGATAGAATCAATGTCGCATCCAAGTTGTTTTTGCAGTTCTTCTGCCACTGCTTTTGTGGCACCTGTTTGTGAATAATAGAGTACGAGACTTTTCCCCTCTTGAGATTCAGTCTGTTCAGTCTTGTTAGACTTGCATGCGCTTCCGAAGATAAGTGCAGTGGCAAGCATGATAATTGTGTTTATTTTCTTCATCATTAAGTTTGGTATTATTGAAGTTGTTTAAACTTATTTACGAATTCAAAAAATCAATATAAAACACTAAAAATATGATTCTTTTTATT
>JAIDUH010000155.1 GCA_029060285.1 Muribaculaceae bacterium
CAATCTTTTCTTCTTGGACTTCCCAATATAGAAGTTGCAACATCATTCACGCGAGCCATCATTCCAATTTACTCAGGATTAGGGGTAGAAAAAACCAACAGTATTTTTATAAAATTACGTAATAGCCTGATAGATGGCAAGCCTCAAATATTTATGGAGGATTTTAAAACATTCCTCCATGGGAATCCTTATGGTCTGACAGAACTTGACAAGAGAGAAAAATACTTCCAAAGTTGTCTCTATCTCATGCTTCGTGCTCTCGGTTTTGAACCTCAGGCTGAGCTTCAGACCTGCAATGCCCGAATAGACATGATAATGCAGACAAGACGCTATATCTATATTTTCGAGCTAAAGACCGACGGCACTCCTCAAGAAGCAATCGACCAAATAAACGAAAAAGGATATCACCTTCCCTTTATCTCTGCTGGCAAACAAATCATTAAAATTGGAGCAAACTACTCATCTACCCTCAACAACATCGAATCCTGGCTCATCGAATAAGTCTCAAAGAAGCCTCTGTAATGGTGGTATATGCCATTTATCTGCAATTGCCAGCGGCTCCGATAGCTCCGTCTGTGGAGACGGTTTGGATGTCAGCTTTAGGGACAGTATTTGTGCCATTATTATAGAATCTTACGTTAGCCTTTCCATTCTCGTCAGGAACTAACTCCGGATTCCAGTAAAGAGTGCGTCGATAATCTTTCTCTATTGGCATCGCAGAATAATCAGGAGAATAGAATTCCTGCGGAGTGGCATATCCCTGCATACTCGTCTTGCGTATTCCTTTTCCTCCGTCTACCATTATTTTCCCATCCGGATATGTCTCTATCATCACCACACTGCTATACAAATCGGCAGCCTCACTTGGAGGAATCCTAATCCAGCAATATTTGCCTATCAGACGGTAATCTTCACTGATTGATATTGACTTAATAGACTCAAGCCTAACGTCTTTATATCTGTAATAATCTTCGGGAGTGGGTCCCTCCATTCTTTCATAGTCCACTACGATCAGCGGGATCTTATGCTTATATATCAACATTTCCCCTCCTGCACCGTCGTATTCTCTTGTAAACAGTGGATTTAATTTCATGATCATCTTGTGAATGTCACACCCTACATCGATATATTCTCCCTGATCTCTTAAATTATTGATTTCTTCATCAACATCATAATATGCTATAGCCCTTTTACGCGCTTGAGCCCGGGCATCATCAAGCCAGTTGACCTTATGTGTGACAGTTAATTCATCCAACCATGTGGATTTGTCATCATCTGTCCGATATGAACTCAACGAATCTTGATCGGAAGTAGGAATAGAAAGTTCCGTCATATCATCCGCTGACTTAGATATGCCATCAGCCACTAATGCTAAAGGTGCATCCATTTCATAACGAAAATAACGACGTGGATGTGGAATAAAACTCTTATCAAGTGCAATCTGACTATCTATAAGTTTACTTTTCTTGGTAGTATTAAGAATAAGTTTCCATCGGTCTTCAATGTTGACGGTGAATGAGAATTTGCCAAGTGAATCGGTGCGGGTCATATCCATAGGCGGGATAGACTTTTCCTCATCCATATCTCCTTTCATAAGGAATGCTGTCACATCAACATCCGGCATTTTCTTATTGGTAAGACTGCGAACGGTTCCTGCGATTTCTATACCTTCCGATTCAGGTTTGAAACGAAGATTGTCGATATTATTTTCAACAAGTGATTCCCAAGGGTATTTTCTCCATCCCTGCACCATCATCAGGAGATCAAGGTGACGGATATGTGTACTATCGTTTGATTTGAAATAATATGACGGTTGGGCAACATATCCCTTAATATCTGACAATAGCAATAAATCCGTGCAAATATCACGGGTCCATGCTGTCTCGCTTTTTCCATCCCTGACGGAGAGTGAAAAGGGATGACTTAATGGATTTCCATCAGCATCAGTCATTGATACTGACATATTTATTGCTTCAAATGGTTGATAAGCATCCTTATCAAATGAATAATTGAAGCCTATGAAATCAGTGGAATCAGGCATGTTGAAGATCAATCTGTCAGCAATCTTCCTCCCATGCTTGTCCACAAGGGTAACTTCAGCCACTCCGGGAGATAAGACGTTTCTGTCGAAAGAAATATTTAAGGGTTTTCTGAATGATGAAGCAACTGCGCCATACGTCTTCATAACTCCTTGACTTGTCAGTATTACTCCGACTGTATCAATCCGATTAAAAATGCCTGCACGATTGACAGAAACAAATATACTGTCCTTATTTGACCGGTTATCGACACTTAGTGAAAATCCATTGGGAAGGGTTTCCGGAAACATCACTTTTTTAGTCTTGCCATCAACGTCTATCACTGCATTTAGCCGTTGACCATCAGAAACAATAGTGAACGATCCTTTTCCTTGGTGTTCGGTAAAGAACTCTGCGACTGTATCTTTTGATTCATTAATCACAGTTCCTTTTATCTCAATTGGGTATCCGTTTTTATCTTTTGCTTCGAATGCAATTTTAACAGGAATGCCTTTTATGATATTTCCACCTTCAGGATAGAATTTTACATCAATATCTTTACCCTTTTGAGGATTTTTGCGAGTATAGGTATAATTGCCTGTTCCAAAATTACGCATTGTTCTGGTTTCGTAGTCTCCTTCTTTCTTGGGGGCATCAAACACAGGAATGACTCTTGAGAATGCGGTTTCGGAACCGAAGTTCATCATATATTTGGTATATGCACGGATCTCAAAGAAACCGGAATAGAAAGGAGTGCAGTTTATTTTAAAACTGCCGTTTGCTCTCCCATTCTCGATTTTCAACACCTTTGTGTCTATTATGTCTCCTCCGGGATTAAGGAGATCCACGTAAAGCGTCTTGCTTACTGCATCAGATGTATTTCCGTCTGAATTTACCAAATATGCACTGAACCATAAGGTATCATCCTTGTAATAGCTTGTATTGTCAAGATGCAGATACACCTTTTCCTTTGGAAGCGAGGCGGCCATTACATCAGAAAAGAGTGTTTGAAGATTTCTGTCCGGTGTTTGTGTCTCAATGTCTGTTTCAGCTTTGGCTATGGTTGATGACGTTGGAACAGCAGATGCCCAAAAGCATCCGCTCATCAAGATCAAGAAGCAATATAACCGAATATAGTTTGTATTTTTCCCCAGCATATTTGAATCATTTAACTTTGAAATACTCATTTATGGTCCTTGCATCCTTGATATTGGGAGTAAGGATTAAACCGGATATTCTGAAGGTTGATTTGATGTCTGATGTCGGAAATTCAAACGTAAACTCTCCGTTTTCGTCTGTCTGGGCACGAGGAAGCCAAAGTAACGTATTACGGAAGTCTTCAATGCCAAGTATTTGTTCATCTTCGGATGGAATCCGGAATCTGTGTTTGGGGTAATAACCTTCTGTTTTCCAGAGTCCCTCCATGCTTAGCAGTTCCTCATCTGAATAATTCGGTCCTAAATAATGCACCCGTTGTTGATCCGCAACTATATAACAACCAAGTTTTTCCGACCATCTATACTTGACCATTTCATACATTTTACCTCTTACGGGAGTAGTAACATTTCGAGGAGGATATACTATATCATTTTTACCACCTGTAGGGTGATGGGTATAACCCTCTCTATAGTCATTCAGCCAACCTCCTACATATTCACCCTTTACCCATCCTCCGCAACATACCCATGCCCTTTCCAAGGTTAATGCTAAACTGTCAAGATAACCCATTACCTTGTTTCGTTTGGCAAATACATTGCCTTTCCCATTCACAACGATCTCGTCGAGACTTATGGTATGTCGCCCTGAATAATCTATAGTATCCTCAGTTTGATGTATATTTTTTTCACGAATTACAGGATATGTTTTCTCAACAGCCTCCATACGCAGTTCTGCCATATCCCTATATGGATTATCTAATTCCAACTTTGGCTTCAAGTCCTCATCAACCAGTGGTTTCAATAGAAGTACCCTGCCAAGTGAGGAACCTATTTCAGGAGACACCTCGAAATATCCCTCATTGCCGGTTGATATGACATTTACTGCTCCCTTCTCGGCTGACTCGTCAAAGACATTTATATATTGCCCGTCAAGAGAAACTGTATTCTTCTTTCTTCCTGACCTGAGGCTTCCCGAGACTGGCCCGTCTGATAGAAAGGGTTCGAATCCTTTATTTTCAGTCATTACGGAATCGTGCAAAATGCTGTGTGTCTGCGACTCTATATCTACATCCGCAAGTGGGTAGGAATAAAGAGCATCCGCTACGCTCAAAGCGAGCACTGCTCGCACCGGATTTCCCACTGCATCTGTGACCCTGACGGTGGCTTTAACTTTGCTGCGGGGATGATATTCAGTGCTGTCAAGCGTGACAGTGACATTCAATTTGTCCTGTTCAGTTGTATCCGGAACGTCTATGTACTGTACACGCTCTCTAGCAGAACTCAGGAAATCGGGAACCACCGATAAATCCGGGACTATAAGCAGACGTTTTGGATACAATACTGTATCTCCTTTACCGAGCGAATTTCGAGTATGAACAAACATCCGGTACTCCCCCGGTTTCCAGTCATCCCCAACATACACCTGACCGTCGCACATACCGTTTGACATTCTGTATTTCTCTCGCCATACCACACTGTCGGAGGGGTCGACAATCTCGACGAATGCAGTGTGCGACCGATCAGAGATAAGCATGGTGCTGTCATCAAAAGCGATGCACTTGAACCAAAGGTCCTCGCTCGTCTCATAGATGCCCTTGCTCGTAAATATATGTAGATAATCCTTCCCCCATAGAGGAACGAAGAGAACCATCATCAACAAGTATGTAACTATACGTTTTTTATATCTTGTCATCTAATATTGGTACTTTTATATTAGCTTGCCTCTATCACAAATAAAACAGAATCCAATTTGCAAATATAAGAAAAAAAAGATTAAAATCTTGATAAAAAGCATATAAAATCGTCTCAGAGATCGCAAAATATATACATAGGTTAAGAAAATGAAGATTCCAGAACGAAGTGCAAAAAATATGGTATTTTTATTTGGACTTCAACCGATAGAGAAAGAATAGCCTTTC
>JAIDUH010000156.1 GCA_029060285.1 Muribaculaceae bacterium
GTAATGACATTTTACTTTCACTTGCGAAAACAGATCAATTTTATTAACTTTGTATTCGAAAAAATTGATGTTACATATAACTAATCTATATTTCCTTAAAATATGAAAAAATACCTGCTTATTGCCACAGCGGCTTCGTTGACAGCTTCGCTGTCGGCTGCCCCATCCAAAGGCTTGACTAAGTATTCAGACATTCACCTGTCAGGCACAGAAGCCATACTCCATGCATGGAGCTGGAACTTCAAGAATATCGCCGAAAACATGAAGAAAATCGCAGATGCCGGATATTCGATGGTGCAGACTTCTCCAGTGCAGCATTGCTGGAACCCGGAGGGCTCAAAGGGGATGCTTTTCTCTGATAATGAAAAGGAGGGGCAATGGTATTTTTATTATCAACCTACTGACTGGAAAATTGGCAACCATATAGTAGGCTCCCGTGAAGAACTTAAGCAAATGATGGACTCTGCCGCCAAATATAATGTACGTGTCATTGTCGATGTGCTTCCTAACCACACCGCTTTCGATGTTGATGCTGTAAGCGAAGACTTGGTGAATGCTGCCGGCGGACGAGACAAGCTTTACCATTCTCAGGGACTGAATCCCGTCCAAGATTACAATGACAGATATCAGTGTACCCTTTGGGGCTCAGGAGCACTCCCCGACGTAAACACTGAAAACAAGGATTTTCAGAAATATTATATGCAGTTTGTCAATGACCTCCTTGACCTTGGAGTACGAGGATTTCGCTATGATACCGCAAAACATATCGGCGTGCATTCCGACCCTGTCGATTCAGCGTCAGGCGTGACAGAAAATGATTTCTGGGACGTCGCCACCGGACAAAAGGCGGTGAAAGGGGTAAAACTTAATGTCCCCTACGAAGACCTCTTTGTATATGGCGAAGTTCTTCAAGACAAGAATGTTCCAGAAAAGGAATATGAGGAGTATTTCGGACAGACTGCATCAAGCTACGGATGGGTGCTTAGAGAGATGCTTGAAAAAGGGTCTGCAAAAGGAATCGACATCAAAGACTGGCATCATTCAGCATCGCCGGAAACATTGACTACATGGGTTGAAAGTCACGACACTTATTGCAACGCACACGAATCAGCACATCTCACCGACGACCAGATCCGTACCGCCTGGGTTTTCCTGACAGCTCGCGACAAGGGAACTCCCCTCTTCTTCTCACGTCCTGCCGGTTCGACACGCGACAACTATTGGGGCAACAATCGCCTCGGAGAAGCCGGTAATGATGAATATTTCCATCCGGAAGTAGTGGCAGTCAACCATTTCCGCAAAGAGATGGCAGGACAACCTGAAGATATACAGACTTGTTCAGATGGAGAGGTACTTGCAGTTAACCGCGGCAAGAAGGGGGCGGCCCTGATCAATCTCAGCGGTCTTTCAAAACCAATCGATGTGGCAACGTCTCTGCCTGACGGTAAGTACCGCGATAAAGTCTACAATAAGGAATTCTACGTAAAGAAAGGGCGTCTCACCGGTATTCTCGCACCAAGAAGGACATATATACTGCAGAAATGACAGACTAACCTTGAAAAATTAATGAATAAGGTGAACCACTTGGTTCACCTTATTGTTTTATTGCAAAAGAAAGACCGAAACAGAGGATAAGGCGAAAGCCTGCATCCCACAACTATTAAAATCTTGATTGAAATGGCTAATGAAAAAAGTCTGAAAGGCACTCAGACAGAACAATTGATAAGTGCCTCTTATTTGAATGAGACACAGTCATACGCTCGCTATTTGTACTATTCTCAAATAGCTGACAAGGAAGGACTTTTCCCGGTTGGCGTAATTTTCCGTGAATCTGCCGACAACGAGCTGCATCACGCCAAGGTATTCCTGAAGATGCTCCAGAATACTGAAGTTAATGCAACAGTTGCAACTGAAGCCGGATTCCTCGGCAAGACTGTCGACAACCTCCAGACAGCAATGAAAGAAGAGATGGAAGGGGGTTATGAGTACTATATGGCGGCTGCCAAGACTGCTAAAGAGGAAGGCTTCGACGACATAGCTTCTCACTTCGAAGCTATCGCTTCCGTAGAAAAATTCCACTACGACCGCTTCGCAAAGTTCCTTGATATGATTCAGAAAGGAACTCTCTGGAAACGTGAAAAACCCGTCACTTGGCATTGTCTCGTATGCGGATATGAATATGTGGGCACAGAGCCACCGGTAAAATGTCCTGCTTGCGACCATCCAACAAGCCATTACATCTGCGTAGAAGATGGCTATTGCCCCGCCCCCGCAAGCTGATTATAAAAACACTCATAAAAAGGCTGCTTCATTGAAGAAGCAGCCTTTTTTCTGTCCCGGCTTACAATATTGAGCCTTATGCATGATAACGATTCATTATGACTTGCTTTAACCCGGGCGTAGCCAACCATGCATTAGCTGTAAAATTTTCTGAAGACCGTGATGATATCCAAATGATCCTGCACTCCGGCTGTTTCTGCTGCTGAGTGCATGGCCCAGATTGCTGCCCCCATGTCAACACCACGAAGATCAAGCTGTCCTGTCAGGATATTACCTAAAGTGGATCCACCGGCCACGTCTGAATGATTGACGAAATACTGGCATTTAACTCCAGCTTCCTCGCAAAGAGCATGAAATACAGCAGCTCCATCAGCATCTGTCATATACTTGCAGTTAGCATTGATCTTCACTACCGGCCCCCCTCCTATCACCGGATGATTCGTCGGGTCATACTTTTCATTATAATTCGGATGCCATGCGTGCGCATCATCTGCTGAAATCATAAATGAGTTGGCTATCGTGCGATAGAAAGCCTGCGGGCCAAAACCTACACATAGGCATATTCTTTCCAATATCTCCCGCAACACCGGCGAATGCGCACCCTGCTTTGTGCCGGAACCGGTCTCCTCATTATCAAATACAGCCATTACACGAGTTGGACCGCAAGGAGTACCCGATTCCTGAAGAAGAGCTTCAAGTGACGCAAAAGCCATACTGAGGTCATCAATTCTCCCGCTTTGGAAATATTCTTGATTTGCTCCAATTAGCTGAGCTTTTTCTGCAGGATAAAGGTTGAGTTCATAGTCGATGATTTCCTCCGGCTGAATCCCGAGATGCTCAGCAACCAGGCATTTCACAACTCCTCCGCGATCTTTATAGTAATCGATCTGTTCTTTTGTGAAATATCCCACCACAGGCTTCATATCTTTTTGCACACTCAATTTATTCCCATCATTCACTTCCCTATTGAAATGTATGGCAAGATGGGGGATCGTGCAAACAGGACGTTTAAGATCAACCAAGGTGGTGACAGGATGAAGGAAATCAGATCCCTGAGTCATAATCCTTCCCGATATGGAAAGAGGACGGTCAAACCAAGTGTACATGATTCCGCCACCATATTTCTCCACATTAAGACTCACAACTCCCCCTTCCCCGTAGATCTCACAGTTGGGTTTGATCTTGAAGCATGGAGAGTCGCTATGTGAAGAAATTATTCTGAAGCCGGAATAGCCGGGAGCATCCACTCCCACTATAAAGGCAAACACTGCTGAATCATTTTTCACTACATAATATTTTCCGCCACATTCCAGATCCCATTCGTCTCTGGGATCAAGCTGGATGAAGCCTGCTTTGTCAAGTTCCTTGCAGATTGTGGACACTGCCATGAAATTGCAGGTAGAATCGTCCATCCATTTCAAAAGTCTTTGTATCATATTTAGTTGTTAGTTTTCGGTTGTCGATTGTCAGTTGTCAATAGCATTAAGAGCCCTAAGCACATTGCAGAGAGTCTGCGACCAATAATCCTTGAATGCATCTTTGCATACCCTGAAAGCTTCCTCAAGATTATCACCTTCACTCTCCCTAACCTCAGCCACGAAGTCATAAAGAGGCTGATAGATGTCAGTAAGATTCTCAGAAATAGTAGTGGCAATAGGAGTGTCAGAATATTTCATATCTTTCTCAAACGTTTCCAGATATGTATCATCTTCTCCAAATATAGCAGCCAACTGCATCCTGACAGTCTCATACTGCATCTCATCAAGATGGTCAGAAAGTCCGACTCCCCACTCTTCAAGTGATGCGCTTTCACCGGCATCTATATCATGGAATTCAAAATATATTCTTGGCAGATAGCCCAAAAGGGTACTCACAAAATCCTCTTTATCAAGTTCGCCGCTATTCTCCAAAGCGGCACAATACTCGGAGCAAAGCGCCACCAAATTTATCAATCGCGTATGTATAGACTCCATAATTTTCCCAACTATAAACTATTAACTATAAACTATCAACTTTCAACGATTAAACGATTAAACAATTAAACGATTAAACAAGATAAGGATTAGAATCCCACTCCCTTCCTATCGTTGTGGGATTTCCATGTCCTGAATAGACCGCAGTATCTCGCGGAAGCGTAAGCAACTTATTTTTTATGGCATCCACAAGCTGACGATGGTTGCCTCCCGGCAAGTCAGTACGCCCGATGCTCCCTTCAAAAAGAGCATCTCCCACTATCACAAATCCATCTTCCTTATCATATAAGCAAATGCTGCCCGGACTATGGCCCGGGACATGCAGAACTTTCAGTTCACCACTTCCAATCCTGACGATATCCCCTTCTTCCAACTTTTGTTCTATTTCCACTGCGACGTATTCACCGGGTATTCCAAAGCTCTGGGCTTGCTGAGCGATGTATTTACCAAGCGGAGCATCATCTGCATTTGCTTCTACCGGAACACCATATTTTTCCTTTACCCATAGATCGGATATTGCATGGTCGATGTGAAGGTGAGTATTAATAAGATGTGTCACCTTCAATCCTTCCCTCTCAATAAAATTTTCAAGAGCTTCAAATTCCCTCTTTTGGCTCATGCCTGGATCTATTATAGCTGCCTCTTTCTCTTCCGGATCATACACAACATAAGTGTTGATCCCAAACATATAAAATCCAAATTTCGCTACTTTCAACATTGTGATTTATTTAATCGTTTAATAGTTTAATCGTTTAGGCTAAAGGGGTATAAACGATTTTCTTGGTCTCGAAGAAACCTTCCTTGAAATAGTTTGAGATGTCAATTATCTCAGAAGACTTCATTCCTCTCAATTCTGCATCCAAGTCGCCTCCTTTGAGAGCTATCACTCCATTAGGAAGGGCATTCCGCTGTTCGGGAGCTATATTCTTCCTGCTCAACTTCACCAACTCAGGCTGTGGCATCACTGCACGGCTCACCACAAAATCAAATTTGTCATGACATTCACCGCTATCGCCGTGCTGGAAGGAGACATTGGTCAGACCGATTTTATCTGCAATATCAGCGGCGACTTTCAGTTTCTTTCCGATCCTGTCTATAAGATGGAAATGCACTTCCGGAAACAATACAGCCAACGGCAATCCCGGCAGTCCTCCTCCCGTGCCAAAATCAAGCACACGAGTGCCGGGCACAAAATTAATGAATTTTGCGATTGCAAGGCTATGGAGAAGATGACTCTCCTCTAAGTTCTCAATATCCTTGCGGCTTATCACATTGATCTTTTCATTCCATTCCGGATATAGAGACATCATTGCCTCAAACTGCTCCCTCTGCCTATCGGACAAATTAGGGAAATATTTCGCTATTTTTTCTATCATGATGCAAAAATAACAAAAATTCCGCAATTTATCCCTATTTCCCACATATTATATCAGTCTTTTTTATTAATTTTGCATCAAATAATTCCCAATTCACAATTCTAAATTCTCAATTAGTTATAGAATTATGCACAAGTTTTTAGTACGAGCCGCGTCCGGCATTGTGTATGCCGCAGTAATAATATTTTGTATTACATACGGAGGATGGGCCCTATGGGCCATGGCTATAGCCTTCGCAATAATTGGAGTCTGTGAGTTTGATAAAATGGCTATGGGATATTCTCCAAAGACTCTACCTATTTATATTATCGACATCATCGGGGCGCTTTCACTTATATGCCTGAGCGTTTGTAAATATTCAATCATATTGTTTCTTGTAGCTCAAATCATCCGTCTGATATTTTATCGTGGCATAAAATCCAAAGATCCCGACCAGCGTATATCCTCATCAGACGTGATGCTCTATCTCGGACTTCCTATGTGCCTTATGGTATTCGATCCAATGGTAAGAATTCCTCTTCTCATTTTCGTAATGTTATGGCTCAACGACTCCGGTGCCTATATCGTAGGTTCGCTCATGGGTAGAAATAAGCTATGTCCGTCGATCTCTCCCAACAAGACATGGGAAGGGTTCTTCGGAGGAATCGTCATTACAATTCTCGGATCGTTCATACTCTTTAAATTGTGTCCTTCATTCTTCGGAATGGAACAATATGGTGTAGGAATGTGGATGATTCTTGCTGTCTCTACCTGCATATTCGGCACTCTAGGAGATCTGCTTGAGTCTAAGATCAAACGTCTCTATGGAGTCAAGGATTCAGGACATTGGATTCCGGGACATGGAGGAATTCTTGACAGGATTGATTCTTTCCTCATCGCATTCCCTGCTGCATTCATCATACTTCTACTCCTAAAATGACTTCCTCAACAACATTTCATTTAAGGAATCAGCAATTTGAGCGAAAAGTAAGATAAAAAATCAATGCCATGAAAAGAATTGCTCTCTCAGTATTCACTTCATTTCTCCTTTGCAGTGCCCTGTCTGCCCAGACTCCTACTCTCACCCATGTATTTGACATAAAAGCCGAAATCAGCGGGGCCATCAATGGCGGTCCATGTCCACATGGAGTACGCATTACAATCCCAATCACAGGTGGAGAAGTCACCGGCAAGGTAAATGGAAAAGTAATTCCCGGAGGAGCAGACTATCAGATCCTGAATCCTGACCAACAAAGGTCTGAACTACAGGCCATCTACACAATAATGACCAATGACTCCGTGGCTATCCACGTATGCAATGAAGGAATCAACAGGTTCGCACCTGATGATTCCTACTTCATGACTTCTCCTAAATTTGAATGCGACATCAATTCGCCTTACAACTGGCTTAACAACCGCATCTTCATCTGCCGCCCTGTAGGATTCGAGCAGAACGCCATTACATTACGAGTTTGGATGGCTGAATAAAGGAATTCGTAAATCTGCTATTATATTGAGGCCTGACTTTTCGATGAGAATATCTTTTAGCTCTATCTTCTCAAGCAAAAGTTTCAGTTTCTCTATATTGGCAAGGTTCACTCTAATGCGGTTGCCATCTTCCTTATTTATACAATCCTTCATTTCCGGAAGACGATTTACCAAATAAGACAATGCAGGAGAAATAATCATCTTGGTCAACCCGCCATCGTAAGCAACGATAATATTGTCAGGCGTCACCTTCACTATCTTAAGTTTTATTCCAAGACGTATATCCTTTAT
>JAIDUH010000157.1 GCA_029060285.1 Muribaculaceae bacterium
CAGATGGTCTCGGTATTTCATTAAAGTTTGATGAGTTTCCCAAAATGCTTTGATGTGGTGTTGGGATTATTCTCGTTGTGCAGGACAGCTCTCCGTCCCTTTTCTGTTTCTACAACGCAAAGATAATGCATAAGGTTGATATATCCAAATTTTATTTGAAGAAAATTTTATAAGCAGGGTCTTTTTCAGGGAAGCCCCGGATGATGTCCGAGGTTTTTGATAATGGCAGCTCTCCGAGCTACTAAGTCAGATTCTTAATCGCAATTATAAAAATCGGCACATCAAAACGAACACCTTAGTTAATAATATATCCTTTCTTTTTAATAGATGTGATTGTAACTGATGGATCTGCCAAAAGTTTTCTTATATATGTGATCTGCACATTTAGGGCAAGGGAATTGGCGTAGCTGCTATCTCCCCATACTGCATTTAGAATTGTCTCCCTGTCTACGACTTTACCTATGTTCTGTGCAAGTATAGATAGGATTTCAGTCTGACGCACTGACAGTGTGTGAGTCTCTCCGTTGAATGTCAGTGACGCGAGATTGGGTCTGAATAATGTTTTGCCCAATTGATACTCCACATCTTGCGATGTGATGTCACTTTCAAATCTTTCTTGGATCTTAGCTATCAATTCTTCCGGATAGAATGGTTTGGGTATATAGTCGTTTCCTTTGAGTTTGAAACCATATAGTCGATCCACTTTGTCCGTGCGGTCGGTCAGAAAGAATATGATCACCCGTCGGTCGCTTTCGCGTATGGTGCGGGCAACTTGAAAACCATTCATCTCAGGCATATTGATGTCGAGAAGTATCAAATCGGGACGCAGGTCTTTGTATATTTCAAGACCAACTTTACCATTTTGCGCATAAGTCACTTCATATCCTTCTGCCTCAATGAAGCGTTTGAGCAGCATAGAGTTCTTTATGTCGTCATCTACTAAAAGAATCTTTTTCATTGTGGTAGCTTTATTGTAAATGTTGAGCCAATGCTTTCGGTGCTTTCGACTGAAATGTCACCTCCATGGGCATTCACAAGAAGTTTTACATATGCCAGTCCAAGTCCCATTCCGGGAATATCGGTTGAAGAAGCATTCCCTCTATAAAACCTATCGAATATTTTGTGTTGGCTGCCGATTGGTATGCCATTGCCGTTGTCTGCAATCTTGATTGCTATTCCATCAGATGTTGAATCATTGCTTATTACTATAGTGACATCTTGACCTGAATATTTGATAGCGTTTTCAATCAAGTTGATGATTATGTTAGTCATGTGTGTTCGGTCTGCTGAGATCTCGAGATCTTCCGGTATATGATTTTCAAATGCCACGTGCTTATTGCTTGGCAATGCAATTGACTTTGACACTTCATCTACCAGATTTGCAAGATTGAAAGAAGTAATATAAAGTGGTATCTGCTCCACATTATTGAATGTGATATCGCGCAGTTTAGAGAAATATGCCGCCAAGTTGTCGAGAGCTAATCTAGTCTCACTTGCCATCTCATGACGCAGTATGGAATTTTCCATCATTTTGTCGTTGTCTATGCCTGACACACACATTTTCAAGGTCGTGATAGGACGTTTCAGTTCATGTATCATAGTTGTGATGAAAGAATTACGCATCTTGTCAAGGCGGGTGAGTTTCACTATGGTCTTTATTTGCCATACAAGGCAGAGTATCAGAAATAAAGACAATATAAATGCCAATAAAAGAGTCCATGCCATCTCCTTTACGATTTCTGATATCGGTATCGGGCAATCTACTACTACAGCCTTGTGCTCAAGTTCTGAGTAATGTGTCGTAATTTTTAATCGAGGATTAATAAGGGATGAATGCCTTGTTGAAATTGGTTTCCACAACACACTGTCAGTCTCTATTAGAGCTACATCCGCTCTAATGTTTTCTTTTTTTAAAATAGAATCTATCCCAGTTACTGTAAATGGAGATTGCACTTCGAGTTCAAAATTTTTCATAGCGCTCCAGGCAGCGCCGTCAGAAGGAGCACTTGTCACATCCAAGGTGGCGCGTTTAGCCTCAGTTTTTTCCACACTGTCTAAGACAATCTTTTCAAGTTTTGCCATTTCTTCAGATGTAAGCTTCCGTTTTTCTTTTATATTTAATAGTTCTTTACCTCTGATGACTTTGGTAGAAACCGTCACTTTACGGATGGTTTTACCCAATGAATCCGTATCGTGGTTCATATTGAAAGATGACATTACACGTAATGTATCGCTTTGATTAGAAGATCTTCTTGACCGTGCCCTATCATATTCTATCAACGCATTTGCAACGGTTACTTCAGCCCTGTCTTCGTAGTCTTTAAGAGAATATTCATATCTGGTAAAGAGCCAGTATGCCTGCATCCCGAGAAATGCAAGTATGGATGTAATCGATAATATGTAGAGAGTCTTTATTTTATTTTCCATACGTGTTTTTTTACACAACTTCATTGCAAAATTAATTATAAAAAGGGGATGAACAGCTTAAAATGATCAATATTTTTCTGACAGTAATAATTTAGTAATAATTCCATAATGATTGAGTAATGATTATTTTCGTCTTGAGTGACTTTGAGATTGTAATTTTGCATCGAAGTTGTTTAAACTTATTTACGAATTCAAAAAATCAATATAAAACACTAAAAATATGATTCTTTTTATTAATCTTC
>JAIDUH010000158.1 GCA_029060285.1 Muribaculaceae bacterium
TTGGGACGCGACTCCCATCACCTTCGACGTGAAGGTTGCTAACTTCCGCGAGGTGACTGCAAACGCAGACTGACCCCGATCCAGCGAATCTGTTTACACATTTTATACAAGAAGACTTACTGACTTACAAAGTTAAAGGGACCGGCCGCCTGGGAAGGTGACCGGTCTTTTTCGCTTTTTTCATTCAATATTTGTAAGTATCATAAATTTTTGCTAACTTAGTGCTAAATTATTGGAATCATGGAGCAACTGACCACTTTCATAAACATTCAGACAGATTACGGATTCAAGCGGATGTTTGGCACACCTAAGAATAAGAATATCCTCATACGTTTCCTTAATGCCCTTCTCGGAGACTCTATATCGGTGACAGATGTCGTATATCACGATAAGGAGATGTTGCCGGAGGATGAAAACGGCAAGAGGATAATCTACGATGTCTATTGCACGAGCCAAGGAGAAAACCATCATTTCATCCTGGAGATGCAGAACTTCTATGAACCACCCTTCGCAGACCGCGTTCTATATTATACGACAAAGATAATAGCAGGACAGGGCAAAAAGGGATGGGACTATAAGCTGAAGCCTGTGATATCGATAGTGGTCATGGACTTTGACCTTAAGAAGATGACAAAGTCATTGATCCATGATATGCAGATGGTGGATGTCAAGACTGGAGATGTGCTGTCTGACAAGGTCAGGGTGCTTCTGCTGTCGTTGAAACAGATTGAGACTAAGAAATGGGAAGAATGTGGCAGTGAAATAGAACGGTTAATGTTTTTGATAAAGAATATGGATAAGCTGGAGAAAAGTTCGGAGATATACAGGAGCAAGGAGTATCAGGATATGTTTGATGCGGCAGAGACCCATAACATGGTAAATGAAGAACTCGTGGCATACAGCGAGTCGCTGCAGAGGATGAGGGACTACCAGTCGGGGCTTGACTATGCCCGGAAGGAGTCTTTTGATGATGGAGTGTCCAAGGGAATCCAGAAGGGACGTGAGGAAGGAATCAAGAAAGGACGTGAGGAGGGAATCAAGAAAGGACGTGAGGAGGGACGTGAGGAGGAGCGGATGGAGAGCATCAGGTTTATGCTTTCGATCGGTGTCGCACCTGAAGTCATAGCTAAACAGTATGATATGACGACAGAGGAAGTGTTGGGGCTGATGAGAAATTAATCGCGCTAAGTAGCAATGTTTCTTTATCAAGGATCGATTCTCCTACAGAAAATGAAATTGCGCAAAGGGGAATATCAAGCTAACTGCAGATATAGTAGATTAGAGCGATAAGAGACTAAATCATGACTTAACAAACATGGATTGATCCGTATGTATGTGGAGGTGACAATCGCATTAGCTTTGAGTTGCAATATTAAGGGGGTGAGCAGACGGATCATGGGACAAACTGACCGGCTTATGTATTACTCTTGGGATGCAAAGCGCAACAGAAAGCGCAACGATAATAGATTGTCGTTGCGCTCATTGGTTTCAATACCTTGAGTATTCTATGCTTTTATCTTCGTTTATGACTTACAAATTTAATCAAGCAATCCTTATTATGTCACGCTTAGATTTTTGAATATTTTATTATTCAGCGGGTTTATAAAAAACACGAATTCGACAAATCTCGTCTCGCACTTTAAATCCCGGATGAGGTGAACTTGTACCACTCTCTTCATATTGAGCTGTATTTCCGCTAATACTTTTAACTTTTGTGGCTCGTGCGTGGTCGTTAACATTATTACTAGACTCTTCGGCAGGAGCAGCAGACCAATAGAAATTACCCTGAAAATCAGTAAAATCAGTATAGTATTGAGTTATAGCCGCTTCAAGTTCACGAATTCCTGGGAGATACCATCCGCTACTCCTCGATGAAATCGTATTGGGCACTTTACCCTCTGAATCACGCTTGTTCTTTCCATAGGCATAGTGGAAAGCAGTATCAGGTGCATCATCATTAAATAATTTTACATTTTCTATACCACCTCTTATATTGACCATCCAAGCATTCATTGGAATTGCACCTTCGCATCCATAAACCTCATTATACGTACAAGTTTCTTTGTAGTTTCTATAATCAGACGATAACCACTTTTTTCTATAAACTTTCTCAGATGACCAATGATCTCTACAATTAAAATTCTTCGGACCCCATTTCAAACCATCATAGAATTCACCAGAGGCAGAACGTTGATCAAGTGGATCGTTATGAGTAAGATACTCCTCATAATACTCCATCCAAGTATCCGGGACGTTTTCTTTATCATCGGTGCGACCAGCACGCTGACCCGAAACCTTAACGAGAGCGCGTTGCTCTATATCAAGAGTATAATCTTTATCTTCTACCAATGCATTTGTGGATTTATCGTAGCGGGCGTAATGAACGTTAATGGTAGCTTCTCGGTCAGAATATGTTCCTGCAGCGAGATTTTCTTTCGTCGGAACATTCTCATCTATGTAGAAGTAGACGCGAGAGCGTGAACCATGTTCATCACTCTTTATGGTAAGGGAGGTTTTGGAAGAAAGTTCATCCATAAGCGTTGTAGTAAACCAAGGACGAGCTCCAGTACCTGCTTTCCATCCACTGCCTTCCATTTCCGAGCGAGGTACCACCCTATCCATGCGAATCCATTTGTGGGTGTTCGGTTCATTTATTGATAAAGTCACCTCACTTCTCCAATTTACATTAGGATCTCCATCTGCTTGGTTATTCGCATTCTCCCACATCATAAGCCACACGTCAACTGGCAGAGCCGTTGCATGAGCATCCAACTTACGTTCGTTTACGACACCAAGATAAATAGGATTATCAGAAACAACATTTAGTCTACCATCAAAATTAAATACCTCATCATCAGAATTTCGCATATATTCAAGACCATAAATAGTGATGTTATTGTCATATCTATGATTACGTTTCACCATGAAGTCATCTTTCTCATTTCCTCCCATGAATACCGTAAACTTAGCATGATAATCAACTCCCTGATGAGTAGTGAAAGTACCCTTAAGAATCAAAGCTGATGCCCGGTTCTTGTAAGCCATGGTTGATTTCCATCGTTGTTTATCCTCTTCTTTTACGTCATCCGGATACTTTGCAGTTAGACCATCAAAAACAGGCACATTGTTCGCTCGTTTCGCATTATAATCAGGCAACTGAATGTTTTCGTAGGTATAATACGAGAGGACAGCCGGATCCGTCTTACGGTTTACAATAAGTGGCGTTTCAAGTTTAGCTGTATACTCATGAAGTTCAGGTGCACATCCCTCATCATCTCGTTCAGTACCGGGATGCACCATAGACACTGTGGTAACATCATAGTTTGACATATAGTCATAGTAATCCACCGGTGGTGTTGTCACATCCTTGCCATTATTCATTTTACCTGTAGGAGGAGTATAGGGAACCGCTGTAGGCATGTTCATTACTCCAACTTCATCAATGGTGATCTCCGGCAAATCGCCCTTATACTGATCAGGCTTCAACTCTACCCTGACAAAAATCTTAGCCATTAGAGCCTCCATATCTACGACATATGGCTTTTTTTCGGAGAGTTTCACATTGCGAAGTTCTCCGATCATAGGCATTCCTGCAGCCGGAAGATGACGGATATCGCCTAAACCGGTATCCTCATTGATTCTAAGACGAGGATAATAGACCCAGTCCAACAGATCTTTATATTTTGTAATCTTAAATTCTGGAGCATCCTTATCACGTGAAGCCCGCGCTATCTTTCCGGTAGTAGAATATTCAGTGCAGAATGAATTATATGCATCATTGGCATCTGTGGCTGCATCTGTCGCGTCAATATTAGCAATTGCGACAATTCTAACAGGAACATCGTCTCCATCAACAAACAAACGCTGACCAGAAGGAGGCGTTGGAACCTTAAGAAATTCATTGGCCCTTTTCATATAGCCAGAGAAGTTGTCATAGTTGGTGGTCTTCATCAACTCACCGTTCTCATCGTCCCTAAAAAAGAAAATATGTAGAGTATTGATTCTTTTCTCATCCTCACTCTTAGGAGCACTGGCACGCGTGAAGGAATCCTCTCCTTGATAAGAATATAACATATCTGAACATCGGAAAGTAATGCCATCTTCACGAACTATATCATTTACTTCGTTCATTAAAAACTCTTCCTGACATGAAGTAAGGAATCCGCCAAACACAGTTGCCAGACAAAGAACAAAGAACAAACTATATGATTTGAAATATTTCATGACCAAATTTTATTTACAAATTAATGTATTTCGAGCTTACCGTCCGAACCATTGTTCCACTGCGAGTCATTGTCAGCTTGGAAAGTAATGATAAAATCATCTCCGACGAAATGGAAATTAGCAGTATGCAAAGTATTTACATCTGGAATATACTTGAGTTGGAAATCTTTTGCTGTACGGAAAAAGTGATGATCTCCACCATTGATGGAATACTCGATCACGATCTGCTTCTGCCTTCCTAAAGCCCAATCATCTACAGCATGTTCACTCGGTTCAAGGGTAGCATTGGGATTTGGAAGTAATAAGAATTTAACTGATCGCCCTTTTGGATCTCCGTCATGACGCATTAGATCTGATTCTCCTGCGGAAATCGTTTGATCCTTATCCAAAAGAACGAACGTACCTGAATAAGTCACTGGTTGTTCAGTGTCTATACCATTAACTTTTTTCGTTTCTGTAACAATTGCACTTCGCATATTCTCACTTTCAAAAGAGAATGTAGCCTTCTTATAGAATTCTCCACTGAAAGTCACACGATGTATCACGAGATCTTTACGATCAGTTTCGGTAGCTGTACACTCGTTATGAAATCTGAAACGAAGACCTGTCATAATATGGGAAAACTCAAGTTTAACCTTGGAGTTATTGAACTGATCAAATTTTGTTCCGATCAATGCGTCGGGCTGAGAATTATAGTCAAGAATAGTATTGATGTCAGTACTGCTGTGAGGCATTTCAAAAGTAAGTACCGGATAACTATTGTTAACCACACCTGAATGGCTCATAGTGAAATTTCCACTTGGAGTCGCAGCTGCAATGAAAGCATAGTTATAATCATCAGCCTTTGCATGCTCAGTACCATTATACCATTTTTGTGGATTTAGAACATTTGTTGTTCCTGATGGATTATTTACGTCATAAAACGTATTATCACCTACCACATTGACAACATACTCATTGAGTACATCCGCTCCAGCCCTGAAATTTTTAGCTTTTTTCTCCCATGGTTCCCAAGCCATGTTTATATTTTCTTGATTTCCAAGGTTTCTGGGAATACAATATCCCCAAACCGTAAATTTAGTAACGTCATCAACCAGTTCAGCTCGGGTAAAAGAGCCAACGCCGGATTCAAAAGTAAGCTGAGGTGCGACAAAGGATATATATTGCTTAGAATCGAATTCCGGAAGATCCTCAGAATCGACGCAAGCTGCAAAACCAATTCCGAGACTGATGACAAGTGAGATATTTAAAACTTTCTTCATCATATCAGAAAAATTCATTTATAGTTATGATTATCCTACAACGATATATTTGCCACCTTCATCTTCATCCCATGCTTCTACCACAGGCTTGTCAAAGAGTATGAAGTCTTCGACTCCTAAATTGAAGGTATATGTATAAGATCTTCCTTGTGCCCATTGATATCCGTGAGCCGAAGCAGCAGTGCGCAAACGTCCTTCAACTGTTTGGTCGTTCTTTCCAGTTTGACTATAGGTGAGTTCTACAATGATGTCGCTGGTTACTGACTGTGGAACCACCAGCAGGGGATCCGAAGAAGGGAATAGTAAAATTTCTTTGGAACCATCCTCTTTTGTGTTTATCTCGATTTGGCTCGTAACAATTTCTTTTGCAAGGGACTTTCTCCCCGGAGTCTGTGAGATTTTCCATGCAGCAACGGAAAAATCGGACGTTTCTGAAAATCCTGTCTTTATATCAGCGGGGAGCACTTCATAAGTTGCATTTGACGCAACACCTTTAATGGAAATCTTTTTAATTTCTATACCTAAATCCTTTGCGATAGCATCTATCTTGGCGACGAAATTAAGGCGGGTCATAATGTGGCCGAAGGAGAGTTCTACCGAGGTAGGATCAGAGGAAGAAGAGTCATAATATCTTCTGTGTCCAGCTATGAGGATATCGGTAGCATCGGAATAATTTGAGGGGAGTGTATATGAGAACGCTAAGCGATTGTTTTCGTAGTTAAGGTCTTTCAGACCAGGAATTGTTTTTGGATACATTGCCACGAATGAGTATTCGTAGTCAGCAAACCAGTAACGTGGATTTGAATATGTCCACTGGTTGGAGTTGTCGTAAGTTACATCGTCACCGTTGAATAGGACAATGGATTTAGAGGAATCTGTCATGTCACCATATATAGCGAATGCATTACCCTCGGTATAGATATTGTCGGAAGTAGTCACCGAACCGCGAGTTGAGAGGCCGGGGCGGTTCCCGAAGGAACCGCCGCGGGTATAGTCGTCGGCAACTATGAAACTGATCATATCAGTCTCTTCGCCACCGACAGGATACCTGTTGACATCATCAACAAGCGCGTCGGAGCACGATACGGCAACCGTAGCCACGCAAAGGCCTATTAGCGAATTAAATTTATTCAGTTTCATAGTTGATTTATTTAGGATTAATTAATTATTAGACTCTTATTCTGCAGGAGTTACAGGAATTTCAGGCTTTTGAGTAGGAAGATCACTTACGTTATCATCTTCAAAATCCTTAACAGTTGCAGAGAATATGATAGGACTAAGCTCATTACCCTGAGGATCTATGTTAGAAGGAGTAATATCAGCTGAGAAAAGATAGCTGTAGCCTGCCTTATAACCAACGTTTGGAAGTTTTACGTTATGAACATAATCTGCATGAACCTTTGTATATTTACCATCTACATACTGATAGAGAACAATTGTGAAAGTTGCATCGTATTCAGCATCTGCCTCTGGGATAAGGTTGTGTGATTCTGAAACTGCACTAGCATTGTAAGCAGTATGCATAACATTTTCTCCTTCAAGATAATTCACAGCAAAATTGAAATCAGCTCTATCAGTAGCAGTCCAAGCCGGTGTAGCAACAGTGTAAGTTGCATTCGTAACTACTTTCTTGATCCTAACATCCTTAACCTCTATATAATAGATGCCAGATCCCATCTGATTATTAAGCTGGAACTTAACACGGCTCAGAAGGTGCTTGAGTTCAAAGTTTACAACAGCATTAGCATCTGGAGTTTCTTTTGCATCAAAGAGAAGGTCTACGTTACCATTGTTGGTGAACTGAATTTCAGTTATACCACCATTAGTTGTTCCTGTACCCTGAGTTACGACTGCTTTACCGTCTGCAGCTGCAGCAGCGATAGCATCAATAGGTGCAACTGCAGCGAAAGAATAAGTATTACCCGGAATCCAATAACGAAGTTTTTCGGTTTCAGTCACATATGACCAAAAACTATTGTTTTCCTGTGCCTCTTTTTTCGTTACCTCTACACCATTGAAAACCTGGAAAGGATCAACTGTACCCCAGGTTACACCATAAACATTGAAAGCTTTTAGCTCAGAGTCCTTGCTTGTTCCGTAGTCTGTACGGGTAGCATTACCCACGAAAGAATTGAAGCCGATGGCTGCGCTGTTTTCAGCGACTTTTACGACTTCGTCGTTGGAGCATGCAGTGGCAAGCATGAGGACTGCGGCTCCCAAAAGCAATGAATTTTGTTTCATGTTTTTGATTGTTTTGAATTAATGAATGAATATTTAGTTGTTTATCTCTAATTTCTATTTTTTGCCAAGGTCGAGGGTGATGTCTTGGTATTCGCCCCAGTCGTCGATGGCGACACCGAAGGCACCTTTATCTTCTTCGTTGGCTACATCTTCCGGAATCTCTATATCGTAGACGTCGATTACGCCGCCTCGCGGCTGAAGGGTGATCTGGTCGGTGATGTCGAAGTCGTAGTTAAGGATGTATCCGTTTCGGAGACGAACCTCGAGGTTGAGACCATAGAACTCGGCGCGAGTATAGTCTGGGTTGGGGAAGTTTGGAACTCCAAAAGTATTGACCACAGCCTCTACACCCCACATCTCGGTTTCTGCATCGAAGAGGATAGTGACGGGTTCTGTACCTGTGTGTCCGTCGGTGAGGAACACGCTTCCAGCCATTCCCGCGAGGGCACCGCGAGCCAATGCCACATATTCGGCACCACTCTTGAAGTGGTAGCGGATTAGATAGCGGAACACGAGGGGTTTGAGTGTGATATTCTCAATCGGAGCAACCGAAGCTTTCTCCGGAGTATAACTTTCGATATAATGGGCAAAAAGGTTGTCCGGGGGATTCACGGTTTCCTCAGCACGGAGCATCGGGCTCTTGGAGTTTCCAATGTAAGTGGCACGTGTGCGTGTTCGAGTAGTGGCACTCGCATTCGCGAGTAGGGAGATATCGTTGAAGACTACATACTCAGTGTCATTGTTGTAGAAAAGCACCTGATGCTCACCAGGAGTCATGTAGACGATGCCACCTTCAGCAGGGAGGTTTGACAAATCATTGTCATGACCATCCGTATATACCTGAGAGCGGATACCTGAACCTCTTTCGGGGCGCAATTCATCATATTCGCGGGAGAAATCGTAGTTGTGCCACTCAGATTGCCAGTTGACACCCTCATGTGTATATTCCCACAGCAGATGCCAGTCAGCCTGGAAATTCACCTGATGTCGGGCAGCGTGATCCCAGTGGTCCCAGCAGAGTTCCTTATGGTCGCAAGCGGAAAGGAAAGGGAGCGCCAAGAGAGCTGCCGCAATGATCTTATTCATTTCTTACCTCCTTTCTTTTCATTTGCGTTTCCATTGCCGATGAGCCAAACAAGAGCTATCTCAAGCTTGGTAGGTCCCCAATAATGGCGCTTGTGGGTAGATTGCCAAACGTAGTGACCCTCAATCGGTTTGTACTTATAATATGTGCCTTCGGTGTATCCGACACCCAAGGAGAAATCTATGTTGATTCTTCTTGCAACCGGGAGTGAATAACCATACTCCAGTCCGGCAGCCCAGAACAGACGGTCCCAAAGATTGCCTCCGGGTTTTCCTCCCATCTCGCCATCAGCACCCCATTCAAAGTCGTAGGTATAGGCTTGTCCATACACTCCGAGATGATGGCCGGTGAGCGGTTTTTTGTGAGCAGCCTTGCCAAACCACCATCTTGCGTTCAGTTCACCGCCGTAAGCACGCCAGTAGCGTTGGCGACGGTCGGTTTTCCACCATCCATAGAGCCAGTTGGCTCCGACGGAGATGTTCTTCCCGAGATAGAAATCAATTCCGATATTAGGGAGAGCGAGAGCGTCATATAGCATATTGGAACGGATATCCATGTAGAATTTCTTCTCCGGAATGATGATGGTGTCTGAGAAAGCCTCCTGCGCAGAAATGGTCACTGTGTCGATGTCGTTGAGAACAGGGGCAGATTCGATAAGCGCAGCTTCTTTTTCTCTCTGAGCCGCAATTTCCGGGGCAAGGATCTTATCGTAGTACACCACAAGCTTGGAAGCGCGGACAGTAGGGAAGATGTTTTTATAAAGATACATATAGGGGACACCGTTGCGGAGAGCCTTCAGGCGCTCGAGGCTATTTGCAGGTTCGTCGCCATTGTTCTGATTCTTCTCGTCGACGATAGTCTGCAGGAGAGCCACAGTCTCGTTTTTATAGGGAACGGAGGGATCTTCCGAAGTAAGCTCGAGAACCCCTGCCCAGTCCCTTCCTAATAAGGTGTAGGATTTGTCTATGTCGGAAAGTTGGTTGTATTTGTCAAACCATCCGAAAAGGGTTTCAGCACGTCGCTGCGAAAGGATATCGTTGAATTCAGCAGTACCGTCAGGTGAAGAGCTACCGAAGATGGAGACGTGGCGAAGATGGAAAAGGGAGTCGTTGAGCACGGTGGTAAGGCGACTGTCAATACCGTCGAGAGCGGCGGCGTTGTTGCCTAATGACCGGTCTATGTCCCACTTGCCTTGCTGGAAGTTTATTGCTACCGAGTCAATATGGTTGATCGAAGAAAGATCTCCGCGATATTGAGCTCGAACCGGGATCACTGCCAACAGCAACATAATTGATGATAGGAGTGTATAATTCGTCTTCATCTATTCTTACGCCAGAGATTGACGCTGGTTGGTATCAATAAGTTAAACAAAGTTTATTAATTGATCAACACATTACAGTGACATGCATTGTAAGTGAATTATTGCTACGTGAAATATGATTCGCTGAGCGATTCTCCTTTCACAATGCAAAATTACAAAACTTTTATCACATACGCAAGATTTTTTATGAGATATTTATTAATTTTTTTTTGCATTTTTAAAAATATGATAGACCATAATGCATAATATCTGACTTTTGCAGGAGATCCGGAAGCCTCCTTCACATCGGGAGGAAAAAATTTTAATGTTTTTTTGCTTGTTTTACAAATTTTAATTAATTTTGTAACTTTAAGAATCGACGATCAGTTATTAACGATAGACCATTAACGATAAGGGATCGACTATTTAATAGCGGAATAAAAATCATTAATAATATATACCATATAGGTATGGCAAGAGAAATTAACATAAAGAAGGGGCTTGACATTCCCTTGGAAGGGAAGGCGGAAGGTAAGCCGGAGCCAATCAAGGCTTCCCTTGTAGGCATTTGCCCTGATGATTTCCCAGGATATACCTGGAAATGCGATGTGAAGCCGGGCGACCCAGTCGCCAAAGGCTCTCCCCTCTTCCATGCAAAGGAAGCGGAAGGAATCAAACTCGTATCCCCCGTGGGGGGCGTCGTGGAGGAGATAAGGCGTGGCGAAAGACGCAAGATCCTCGCAGTGACAGTGAGGACCGGAGAAGACGCAAATTGCCAGATTGACTCGACATCTCTCGTAGAAAAGTTGAAGAAGAGCGGCCTTTGGGCAATGATGCGCCAGCGTCCGTTTGACGTGGTGCCGGCAGAGAATGCAGAGCCCCGCGACATCTTCGTGACAGCCTTCGACTCCTCCCCTCTCGCCGGCAACGTAATCCCCACCCATATAGCCGAATACCTGGAGCCGGGTCTCGAAGCCCTCAAGACCCTCACCAAGGGGAACTTATATTTGTCTGTGCGCCCGGGACAGGGCCTTCGCACAAAAGTGGCGAAAGTGCTTGACATTATCGGGCCTCACCCTGCAGGAAACGTCGGGGTGCAGATAGCCGCAGTTGCACCTATTAATAAAGGTGAGACAGTCTGGACAGTAGATGCCGGAACTGTAGCGAGGATCGGCATGCTTGTCAAGAAAGGATATTGCGACTACCGTGCCGAAGTGGCCATCACCGGACCGGCAGCGGCAAAACCAAAGAAGGTATTGACAGAGATCGGCGCTTCCCTTAGCGAGATACTGACCGGAGAAGTTAAGGAAGATGCAAGCGTGAGGGTAATATCCGGAAATGTATTGACAGGAATCAAAGTGGACCCTGCTTCTGATTTCCTCAGATTCCCCTACCGCCAGATCACAATCATAGAAGAAGGCGACAAGGCTGATGAATTCATGGGATGGGCTTCGATGAGCCCCAAGAAATTCAGCATCAAGCGCACTTTCCCTGCCTTCCTTAGAGGACTTGAAAAACCATTCAATTTTGACGCCAGAATCAAAGGAGGGCATCGCGCGATGATCCTTAGCGGAGAACTCGACAAGGTGTTTCCGTTTGACATCTATCCCGAATATCTGATAAAGGCGATGATAGCAGGAGACTATGACAAGATGGAGAAACTTGGCATCTACGAAGTGGCTCCCGAGGACTTTGCGCTTCCGGAATTCGTAGACACATCCAAGCAGGAACTTCAGAAACTCACACGCGAAAGCCTGGAGAAACTCCGCAAAGATAGTTAACGATGAACTATAAAAGATCAATGATCAACCATTAACGATTAAAGATCAATCATAATTTATGAGCAAACTAAAAGAAAAAATAGACAGTATTAAGCCGATGTTTGAGAAAGGGGGAAAATATGAATCCCTCCACTCTGTATTTGACGGCTTCTACACGTTTCTTTACACTCCAAACGACACGTCAAAGTCGGGAGTCCATATCCATGACTCCAACGACTCCAAGCGCACGATGATCACCGTAGTGATCGCTCTGCTTCCGTGCTGCTTGTTTGGCATGTGGAATGTAGGCTATCAACATCATCTGGCTACCGGGGAGTGCATCGGTTGGCTGGCGCAGTTCTTCTATGGACTTTGGGCAGTGTTGCCCCAGATACTCACAGCCTATATCGTCGGTCTGGGCATCGAATTCATCATAGCCCAGCTCCGCGGCCATGAGATCCAGGAAGGATTTCTTGTTTCGGGTATACTCATCCCGATGATTTGCCCCGTGAGCACCCCATGCTGGATGCTTGCAGTGGCAGTGGCATTTGCCGTGATCTTCGCCAAGGAAGTATTTGGAGGCACAGGCTACAATTTCTTGAACGTAGCCCTCGTCACCCGAGCTTTCCTCTTCTTCGCTTATCCTTCGAAAATGAGCGGCGACAGCGTATTTGTCAGTGTAGGCGATGCAGCCACAGTTGACGGATATTCAGGCGCTACCCCACTCGGGCAATTGGCGACTTCCACCCCGGATCATCTGGAGATATTGGGAGTGAACGGAATGCCGGTAGATTTCATGGATGTATTTTGGGGACTGATCCCCGGAAGCTGGGGTGAAACCTCCACTTTCTGCATCTTGATCGGTGCCGTGATACTTCTTGCCACGGGCATGGCAAGCTGGAAGATCATGCTATCCGCACTTGTAGGAGGGCTCGGCATGGCTTGCTTAGGACATGCCTTCGGCAATGCGACCTATCCTGTCAGCATGATCGATCCTATCGAGCAACTTTGTCTCGGAGGCTTCATGTTTGCAATCGTATTCATGGCAACCGACCCTGTGACAAGCTGCCGCACAGAAACCGGCAAATGGATCTATGGTTTCCTGATCGGAGTTCTTGCAATGACTATCCGATTCTACAACACCGGTTATCCGGAAGGGGCTATGCTCGCAGTGCTGCTTATGAACTGTTTCGCTCCGCTTATCGACTGGTGTGTAGTCAACAGCAATATCCGTCGCCGCATGAAGCGACTTGCAGCCTAAAAATTCAATTTTCGCAAGCGAAAATTGAGGTTTATAAGGTTATAAGTTTATAGGTTTAATTTACTTGCGGTAAAATATAACTACAATGAAAATCAATAAAGAAAACAACGTATATACGGTGATATATGCGGCTGTGCTCGTAATAGTGGTGGGATTTGCCCTCGCCCTCGTCTATCAGGCGCTCCGCCCGGCACAACTTGAGAATATTGCCAACGACACCAAGAAGCAGATACTCGCTTCCGCACTTATCTATCCGACAGGAAACGAAACAATCGGGCAACTTTACGACGCCCATATCAAGGAAAGCTATTGCGTCAACAGCAAGGGAGACAAAATCGAAGGAGAGGCAGCCCTTGACGTGAACATGGCCACCGAGATAAAGAAACCAGCCGACGAAAGAGTTTTGCCGGTGTTTGTATGTTCCACCGAGAAAGGAGAGAAATACATAGTGCCCGTCTATGGAGCCGGTCTGTGGGGACCGATATGGGGCTACATTGCCATGGACGCGAATGGCAATGACATCTACGGAGCATACTTCGGCCATCAAGGTGAGACCCCGGGACTTGGTGCTGAAATTGAAAAACCGCAATTCAGCAGCCAGTTTGAAGGAAAACCGATCTTCGGAAGCAACGGCGAGTTTGAATCAGTGCTCGTAGTGAAAAAAGGCCAGGAGCCGGCAGGAAAAGCTTATGTGAACGCTGTCAGTGGAGGCACAATCACAAGCCAGGGAGTACAGAAGATGCTCTACACTTCACTTGAACCTTACACCGCTTTTTTCAAAAATCTTGAAAAGGAATCTAAAAATTGATAATTATGGGAAATATCAGAAAAAGACTCGAACCCCTCATCAATCCTCTGAGCAATGACAATCCCGTGATTGTCCAGATTCTCGGCATCTGCTCGGCATTGGCGGTCACAGCAAAACTTCAGCCTGCAGTAGTCATGACGATATCTGTATTGGCAGTGCTTGCACTCTCAAACGTCATAATCTCACTTATGAGAAACACTATCCCGACATCGATCCGAATCATCGTGCAGCTCGTAGTGGTGGCGGCTCTCGTAGTAGTGGTCGACCAGGTGCTGAAAGCATGGAATTATGAGGTCAGCAAGCAGCTTTCAGTCTTCATCGGACTTATCATCACCAACTGTATCATAATGGGCCGCCTGGAGGCTTTTGCACTCAACAACACTCCATTCAATGCATTCCTTGACGGCGTTGGCAACGCCCTTGGATACGGCATGATCCTCGTGATAGTCGCTTTCTTCCGCGAACTCCTCGGAAGCGGCACACTGTGGGGATTCCAAGTGATACCGCAGGCGCTGTATGACCTCGGCTATCAGAACAACGGCATGATGATCCTTCCGCCGATGGCGTTGATCACCGTAGCCTGCATCATCTGGGTGCACAACAGAAAGGCTAAATGATGAAATTTCGATAAAGTGAACACGTAAAAGCAACTGAATTTATGGAAAATCTAAATTTGTTTATACGGTCGATTTTCATCGACAACATGATATTCGCCTACTTCTTGGGAATGTGCAGTTTCCTGGCAGTATCGAAAAATGTAAAGACAGCGTTCGGGCTTGGAGTGGCTGTCACATTTGTGCTCACCATCGCTCTCCCTATATGCTGGTGTATCAATCAATACATCCTCATACCCGGCTCACTGTCTTGGCTCGGACAGGAATACGCAGACACTGACCTTAGCTTCTTGGGTCTGATAATGTTTATCGCAGTCATAGCGGCATTAGTGCAGATCCTTGAGATGGCTATAGAGAAATATTCTCCGTCGCTATATGCAAGCCTCGGAATATTCCTTCCGCTGATAGCCGTAAACTGTGCGATCCTTGGCGGTGTGCTCTTCATGCAGCAAAGAGAATTCTCCAACGCATGGACAGCGACAGTATATGGAGTGGGATCCGGCATCGGATGGCTGCTTGCCATCACAGCCCTCGCCGCCATCAGGGAAAGACTCAACGAACAAGTGATACCCGCGCCACTGCGCGGCACCGGCATCACCTTTATAATCACGGGCCTCATGGGCATAGCGTTCATGAGCTTCCTGGGCATCAAACTATAAATTCAACTTTCGCAAGCGAAAGTTGAGGTTTATAAGGTTATAGGGTTATAGACTATTTCGATTTTTACAATATTCTAAATAATACGATAAACTAAATTAATAAACCTATAAACCAATAAACCCATAAACCTTAAATTAAGCTTGCGTAAATTTAAATTATAAAGATTATGATAGTATGGCATAGTGTAATAGCTGCAGCACTGATATTCTTGGTTATTGTGCTGGTGCTTGTAGGTGTGCTTTTGCTCGCCAAGAGCCGTCTCGTGAAGAGCGGGGATGTGACCATCAGCATCAACAACGGACAGAAAGTCTTAGTGACAAAGAGCGGAAAATCGCTTCTCATGACACTCAACGATGCCGGAGTGCATCTTTCTTCCGCATGTGGCGGCAAAGGATCTTGCGGACAGTGCAAGTGTCAGGTAGAGGAAGGCGGAGGAGAGATGCTTCCAACTGAAGCTGTCCACTTCACACGAAAGGAGATAAAAGACCATTGGAGACTTGGATGCCAGGTCAAGGTGAAGAGTGACATGGAAATCCGTGTCAGCGAGGCAGCCCTCGACGTGAAGGAATGGGAATGCACAGTAATCAGCAACAAGAACGTTGCAACATTCATCAAGGAATTTATAGTTGCTCTCCCACCGGGTGAACACATGAACTTCATTCCCGGCAGCTACGCCCAGATCCGCATTCCGAAATTCTCGATGACCTATGACAAGGACATTGACAAGGCACTGATCGGGCCGGAATACCTGCCCGCTTGGGAACAGTTTGGACTTTTCACTCTGAAATGCACCAACGATGAAGAGACCGTGCGTGCATATTCTATGGCTAATTATCCCGAAGAGGGAGACCGCATCATGCTTACCGTGCGTATTGCCACTCCCCCATTCAAGCCGAAACCTCAGGTCGGCTTCATGGATGTGCCCCCGGGCATAGCCTCAAGCTACATCTTCACACTCAAACCGGGCGACAAGGTGATGATGTCTGGCCCGTATGGAGATTTCCACCCGATCTTGGACTCAGACAAGGAGATGATATGGGTAGGCGGCGGCGCCGGCATGGCTCCTCTGCGTGCACAGATCATGTGGCTCACCAAGACACTGAAGACAACAAACCGCAAGATGGATTATTTCTATGGCGCCCGAGCCCTGAACGAGGTATTCTATCTCGACGACTTCCTGCAGCTTGAGAAGGAATTCCCCAACTTCCACTTCCATCTTGCACTTGACCGCCCCGATCCCGCAGCAGACAAGGCAGGCGTGAAGTATACTCCGGGATTTGTACATCAAGTGATGTATGACACCTACCTCAAGGATCATGATGCACCCGAGGAAATCGAATACTACATGTGCGGCCCCGGCCCGATGAGCAACTCAGTCAACAAGATGCTCTACGACCTCGGAGTGGAACCGGAATCTATCCATTACGATAACTTTGGAGCGTAAATAAAGCCCTTAGAGCCCTTAAAGCCCTTAAAGTCCTTAATAAATTAAACAATTATGAAAAGAGACAACGAGATATTTGATATCATAGACCGCGAGCATCTTCGTCAGCGCCGCGGTATCGAGCTTATCGCAAGCGAGAACTTCGTAAGCGATGAAGTGATGCGTGCCATGGGCAGCTGCCTGACAAACAAATATGCTGAAGGGTATCCCGGCAAACGTTATTACGGCGGGTGCCAGGTGGTAGACCAGGCAGAAAATGTGGCAATCGAGCGTGCCAAGAAGCTTTTCGACGCTGAATGGGTAAACGTACAGCCGCATTCAGGCGCACAGGCAAATATGGCAGTCTTCATGGCTTGCCTGCAGCCTGGCGACAAGTTTATGGGAATGGACCTTAGCCATGGCGGTCACCTCAGCCACGGAAGCCCGGTCAACTTCTCAGGGCTCGTGTTCGAGCCAATCAGCTACACTGTGAAAGAAGAGGATGGCCGTGTCAATTATGAGGAGATGGAGGAGAAGGCGCGAGCAGAGCGTCCGAAGCTCATCATCGCAGGTGCAAGTGCATACAGCCGCGAATGGGACTATGCGCGCATCCGCAAGCTTGCCGACGAGATTGGCGCAATCTTCATGGTAGATATGGCTCACCCGGCAGGTCTTATAGCAGCAGGACTTCTTGAAAACCCGGTGAAGCATGCGCACATAGTCACCACTACCACCCACAAGACCCTCAGAGGTCCACGTGGCGGAATGATCCTCATGGGTAAGGACTTTGATAATCCTTGGGGCAAGAAAACGCCAAAGGGAGAAATCAAGAAGATGTCGGCACTTCTCGACAGCGCAGTGTTCCCCGGTGTTCAGGGTGGTCCGCTTGAGCATGTCATAGCAGCAAAAGCTGTTGCATTCGGCGAGGCTCTTCAGCCGGAATGGAAGGAGTATGCACTCCAGGTTCAAAAGAATGCAAAGGTGCTTGCAGAAGAACTTTCAAAGCGTGGATATAAGATCATATCTGACGGCACTGACAACCACTGCATGCTCGTAGACCTAAGGACTAAGTTCCCCGACATGAGCGGCAAGAAAGCTGAACGAGTACTTGTAGAGGCAGACATCACTGCCAACAAGAACATGGTGCCTTACGATAGCCGTAGCCCATTCCTGACTTCAGGCCTCCGCTTCGGCACAGCAGCCATAACAACCCGTGGTGCTAAGGAAGATCTGATGGTGAAGATAGCAGAGCTTATCGACCGGGTCCTCACTAACGCAGACAACGAGGAGGAAATCGCAAAGGTGCGTCAGGAGGTCAACGAGTTGATGAACGACTATCCGATGTTCGCTTACTAATTTTTTTAATGCATAATTCATAATGCATATTCATAATTATTGACCACAGTAAAGCCACGGTATAAGAGCCGTGGCTTTATTACGGAAAATTAGTACACAAATTTGTTATCAGATTAAACGCATATTATCATAAGTTCTTTAGTGCATTCATTACAGAGACAAAAATTATGCATTATGAATTATGCATTATGAATTATGAATTATGCATTATAACTAAATTATGAAATTTTTTGTCACTGGGATCGGGACGGATGTCGGCAAGAGCTGGGCTACGGGATGGCTTGCCAAGCGATATATGGATGAAGGGAAGAGAGTGATAACACAGAAATTCATCCAGACAGGAAATGTCGGCAACAGTGAGGATATCGATGTTCACAGGCAGATAATGGGATTGGGCAAGACACAGGAAGATCTTGAGATGATCACCGCTCCGGAGATTTTCTCCTATCCCTGTTCTCCCGACCTTGCATCGAAAATCGACAAAAGAGCTATCGATTTCGGAAAGATTGAACGCGCTACGGAAATCCTTGAATCCCGATATGATGTTGTGTTGATAGAGGGAGCTGGAGGCATAATGGTGCCACTCGAAGGAGAATACCTGACAATCGACTATATCCGCGACCATAGATTGCCGACCGTCGTCGTCACAAACGGTCAGTTAGGCTCCATCAATCATACTTTGTTGACATTATACGCAATAAAGCATTATGGCATAGAGCTGGCAGAAGTGATCTACAACCACCACTTCGACAAAGACCTCATCATCTGCTCCGACACCATAGAATATCTTAAAAGATATCTTGCCTACCACTTCCCCGCCACTATCTTCACGGAAATTAATTCAATAGTTTAGGATGCACGGACCGTGCGTCCTAAACTTTGTTATATTAGTTATGAGGAGAATGTATGATCAGGATGAGGGGGCGATAGGTCAATTCGGTTGGGAGTGAAGTAAGCGGGACGGATGATGATGAGCGGCGTGGCGAGACACCGGTGTGGCGGAGATGCATCAGCATTTCTCTTGGTGACGAGAACGTGAGAGTCTGCTCCCGCTCCTCTACAGTGACATCCGGAATCTCCTTATATTCATCTGCCGTATGGTAGATAAGCGGGCAGGGGCGTACGGCATCAAGTTGATGAAGATTTCCTTTTACGAAAGTTGATATCACGGCAAATCCCCCTGGATTAAGGTGATCCTTCACCGTCTGTATGAAACCTACAGGGTCGGCAAACCACTGAATTGTAGATGCACTGAGAATCACGTCAAATTTAGCTGATGTATCTTTCAGCCATTCCTCAGCATCCGCCAATATATACTCTTCTTCATCTACAACTCCAAACTTAGGCGTCGGCAGCAGATCAACAAAGGTAGCATATGTAGGGTTAAGCAATTTTTGCCACACCTCGGTAAGCATTCCTTGTCCAACACCTATTTCAAGTAAAGACCAAATGTTGTGATTTCTTCCTGCAAGTTCACGAGATATAATCCCCCCTATTTCCACGCAAATTTCCCTTTGCACGATAGCTTTGCCATTGTAGGTCCGGGTTGCAGAGGAAAAACCGGCTCCTATTGCATCAGTATTTGGTATGACTTCTTTAATTATTTGGGAAATGTCGGCTGCATGTGATGAATTGATCTTAACTTTGACAGTCTCGAAATGGCAATTCCAATATCTTTCAAGATTTTCAACCGGGAATATCCTGTCGTTTACGGCAATATATGCCCTATCCCATTTGCATTCAGACTCAATACTATTCTTATCTGCAGCAATAGCATAAAGTTCTTCTTGAAGGGCTTTAACATCAGGAGAACAGGGAAGCAACGGACTGATACGAGCTATTGTGGCTCTATTGCCTGCCATCCGACGGTGGAATTTTATCAGAGATTCAGCAGTGAGGCCATCGGCAGTGGCGTCAAAAACAGAAACAGGAATTCCCATATAGTCAGAGACAGGCAAACCTGATCCACAGATTGCCACTCTCGCTGCAGCTTTAAGATTGCATTTGGAGGCAGCCCAAACTCCGAGGGAATAGGCGAAGATATAGATTGTGGAGTATTGCTCAGGTATATCGGGGAATGACATGTCGCGGTAATCACTCACCACGGCTGTGTCCCAACCATCCACTATGCAGTCACTGTAGTAGCGAGAATCAGTGGACCACCCGGCAAATAAAAGTATGAGGCGCGTCGCCGCGCCTCTTTTAATGAATTCTATCTTCACTGCAAGAATATTTGATTTTCAATTAGAAGAAGTAAGCAAAGTTTACCCTGAAACCGTCGGCACGAGCAGAGAGATTTTCAAGCTTTACTGTTCTTGTAGCGTAGCTGACACCCCAAAGATAACCAACGGATACCTGAAATTTCTCAAAAAGCTCACAACCGATACCAAAATCCAATGACACCGTACCGACAGGCTGCTCGAGTGCCTTGGAGTTGCCCGCTACATTGAACGAGAACACCGGTCCGGCGTAAGCGAGAGGGGCAAAGGTCTCTTCGAGTCCTTCGAGCCGGGTGTATTTGAATCTCAGGTGGAGCGGGATATTGACGGTATGCAAAACTACATTTTCATTACCGAAGCCATCGCTGTTCCACACTTCCCATTGACCGAAATTGACTTTTGCGCTGCGCATGCCATAAGTAAGACCCGCATCGACACCGAACCCGATGCCGGGAATCATGACTTCAGTCATAATGCCGGCATCAAAACCAGTACGGAGATGAGTCTCGAGCAGAGGCTCTTTCCAGTGAAAAGTATTGAAATTAACGCTTGCAGTCGGGCCCCAACGGAGTTCTGCATTGGCACTCAAGCCAATAACTATGGCCATCAGGGCCAGAACAAGTTTCTTCATCAATCAAGAATTAGTTTAGAAAAGATAAGCGACGGAAACAGTCCAGTAATTTTTCTTAACCTTAAAATCTTCAACTGGGATGTCAGGTATTCCGGGAACATACTTAGTATATTTCGATACATTGTTAAGGCCAATGCAGTATCCGCCTTCTACTTGAAGATGGCGTAAAAGCTCTACGCCTATACCAATATTCCATCCTACCTCGCATTTTTTATCCTGAACATTCTGAAGAACGTTCTTGTCGAGAACGAACAGGAAGTCTGGGCCAGTGTAGATGATAGGCGAGATAATCTTTCCTACCACGGGAAGTCCGATTTTCCACTTGAGGTTGACCGGAATATCCAAAAAGTTCTTGTTGTTGTAATATTCTTCCTGTTCCTTTCCGACATTCTGGCGTGCATACAGGATGGATGCATCAGCACCAATATTGACGATTGGAATTGTGAATTCCGCCATTACACCCGCCATCCAGCCAGTCTGGTTGTTAGGGTCCTTCAACATATTGCCGGCTTCCTCCAGGGTCTTGATCTTATAGTCAAGCTTACTGAAGTTCATACCGGCTTTCACACCGAAGCGGAAATCTGCAGAAGCATATCCGAATGAGAAGATGGCTACGAGTGCCACCAGAAGAGCTTTGTGGAATGTCTTCATAATTACTTTAGTTTGGTTAATATTCAGTTTATAGTTTTTTTGACGCCTTCTGCCGCATGCTCAGGGATGAGCATACAAAAGATTGCCAATTCAGATGCAAAGTTAATAAAATTCTTGAAGAAGTCAAAAAAAAATTGTAACTTTGCATAACATTTGTAGGCAAGTCTTGACCTCAAGACCTTTTTTAATCAGCCAGACTGATAGGGAAACAGGGAGAACTTACCGAATAAAGAATTATAACCGACATCATTAGGGATTGAAAACAAATGGAAATATCAATATCCAAACAGCAACTTGCAACCTTACCGGCAGCCCAATTCCAGGGATCGATAACAATAGTCGATAACCCGGAAATGGTGGAGTATGCCATTGAGCGACTCCGCAAGGCTGACCTTATTGGATTTGATACCGAGACGAGGCCATCTTTCAAGAAAGGTCAAAGCTACAAGGTAGCGCTCCTGCAACTCTCATCTAATGATGAATGCTTTCTATTCCGCCTCAATAAAATTGGAATGCCTGATCCATTGAGAAAGCTTCTTGAAGACAAGACGATGCAAAAAGTGGGACTGTCCATTCACGATGATTTCAGGAATCTTCATAAGAACTATAATTTCGACCCACAAGGATTCATAGAGCTTCAGGAGTTTGCCACCCAATGGAACATAATAGACAAGAGCCTTTCAAAACTATTTGGCATTCTCTTTGGCAAACGCCTTTCCAAATCGCAGCGTCTTTCCAATTGGGAAGCGGACCAGCTTGCGGAAGCACAACAACATTATGCAGCCCTTGACGCCCAAGCCTGCGTGAAAATATACAGCCATCTTAATGCAGGGCTTTTTCACCCGGAAGAGTCTGAATATATCGTCCAACAAACAGAGGAAGAACCATGAGAAAATATAAATATATCTGGCTACCCGCTCTATTAGCTCTTTACTTTTGCTTCATGACTGTATATTTCGGGCTTGATCTGCTTCGAGCGGGTGAACATCTCAGATTTTGGGGCACGATAGGAGCTGAGACGGCAGTCTTGATAGCTTTGGTATTCTTCTTGAAGAAGAGAGAGCGTCTTCGCACTGAAAGAGAGAAAGACATAGCAGACACGGAGAAAAGACAAAACCATCAATGATATATGAAGATATCCTTTCCTCACTTAATGAGGAAAAGAGGCTGAGGGATATTCCTGATGGACTGGGAGGACTTGATCTCATCAGCAACGACTACATGTCGCTCGGAGCAAAATATTCCAAATTCAGCAGGATTTTTTTTGACCGTTACGGAGAGACACCAATGACGGCTTCGGCCTCACGGCTTTTGCAAAGAAACCAAAAAGAGCATAAAGACCTGGAAAAGATGCTTTCCGGTCTTTATGGGAAAAGCATTCTCTTGATGAATTCCGGTTATCATGCCAACACCGGTGCTCTTTCCGCCCTGTCAATCCAGGGAACCCTTATCGTAAGCGACAAACTCATACATGCATCCATGATCGACGGAATCCGTCTTGGACATGGCGACACTGCCCGATTTGCACATAATGATATGGACATGCTTCGGAAAATACTCCAAAAGAAAGCTTCTCTATATAAAAGTGTAGTCGTGGCGGTGGAATCCGTATACAGCATGGACGGCGATCTTTCACCTCTTGAAGAACTCGTGGCGATCAAGAAAGAATATCCAAATGTATTGCTTTATGTGGATGAGGCTCATGCTTTCGGCGTATTTGGAGACAAGGGGCTCGGATTGGCGGAGGAACTTGGCATTCTTCCAGAAATAGATATCCTTATAGTCACTCTTGGCAAGGCAGCGGCAGGATATGGAGCATTTATCGCTACTTCAAAGGCACTGTGCTCTTATTTTATCAATTGCGCGAGGAGTTTTATATTTTCAACTGCCCTTCCTCCTTCTATGGTAGCTTGGAATAAGTATATGATAGAAAAACTCGTCGGGATGGGAGATGAGCGGAAATATCTGCTCGAAATGTCTGAATGGTTCAGAAAAAAAGTAAAAGATATCACAGGCATGGAATGTCAGAGCCGGAGCCAGATTATACCGATACATGCCGGGAGTGCATCGCGTGCCATCGAAATGGCAGCAAAGTTAAGAGACGCCGGAGTTGATGCGCTTCCGATCCGCAGGCCTACTGTAGCAGCCGGGACAGAGAGAATCAGGCTATCGCTTTCAGCCGGCATGACACGTGAGGAGCTGGAAATAGTGCTGGCAGCAATAAGCAGCATTGGATGCACGAACAGTGCGTCACCACAAGGTCGACTGTAATCTGCTTCTGAAATCAAGGATTACTGTAATGAGCCTTCGGATTCGGAATATGTATGCAGAGACAAAGTTCCCTCCTGAGACAGAGTGGCGTAAGAGAAGGTCTTGATCCATTCGCCAAGCACTGTCAAGTCGCAAGTGTCGCTGAGCCTTACTTGCTTCAGGATATGGAGATGGCCGTAGATGAAATGGCTGATGTCGGGATGCTCTTCAAGATATTTGCGTGAGAAAGATTCGAGTTGATCAAGAAGCGGATGCCATTCTTGTCCTGCTTCGCGACCCGTAGCCCTGCTATGATGACTCCAGCTGTAGGCAAACGGGACTGTCCAACGAGGGTGAATGGCAGAATAGAAAAACTGACAGACTTTTGACCGGAACATGGACCGGATAAACCGGAAACTCCATGGATGCTCCCCCACTCCATCGCCATGAGCCATATATACTTTTTTTCCGTAGATCTCTTCTAAGAGCGAACCATCGATCACACGGATGCCAAGTTCGTTAGGAATATAATCGAAAATCCAAATGTCATGGTTGCCTATCAGCCAAGTGATCTTTATACCGGAGTCAGAGAGTTCGGCAAGTTTGCCGAAAAATCTCACAAAACCTCGTGGGACTACATAGCGATATTCATACCAGTAATCGAGAATATCACCAAGCAAATAGATGGCTTCTGCATCATGTTTAATTGAGTCAAGGAAAGACACGACGCGCTTCTCCGATTCTCGCGAATCGGGGAAATACGGCGCCCCAAGGTGCAAGTCGCTAAGGAAATAGGTCCTCACAGGAATCCAAGTTCGAGTTTTGCTTCTTCCGACATCATGGATTGATCCCACACAGGGTCGAACACCAAGCGAAGATCAACTTTCTCAGGACCCTTTATGCTGACGAGTTTCTGGCGTACATCCTCCAATATGAAATCAGCTGCCGGACAGCTTGGGGCTGTAAGGGTCATATCGACATGAAGGGTCTTTTTGTCCACTTCATAGTCGATCTTATATATCAGACCGAGGTCGTAGACATTTACGGGTATTTCCGGGTCGAAGACCGTGCGAAGCATTTCTATAGCTTTCTCCGTGATACGGAGTTCTTCGGCTGCCTTTTCTTCTATGGTGTTTTTTTCTTCTGTATTTTCCATTATAATATAGTCTTTAGTAGAAAAACAAGCCCGGGCTCTCAATAGTTGTGAACCTTACGCAGGATTTTGATTAATTTTCGGGCCAAGGTGCGGACTTGGTTATCGGAAACTGCAAGATATGGTGGCATCAGGTAGGCGTTATGAGCAAACGGGCGGATCCATACACCCTCTTCCACACACATCTTTTGAAACTCTCCGAGCCATGTGATGTATTCATGAAGTTCAATCACTCCTATCCCGCCAAGCACTCTCACTTCCTTTACAAATGGGAATGACTCAGCCGGGGCAAGTTCCTCCTTAAGTATAGATTCAATTTCCTTGATCCTTTTGTGCCAAGGGCTTGCGAGGAGAAGTCGAGTGCTTGCAAGAGCAACAGAACAAGCCAAAGGATTTCCCATAAATGTCGGACCATGCATGATACATCCGGCTTCGCTCGCCGATATCATATCAGCCACTTTCTCAGAAGTGGCAACTGCAGAAAATGTCATATACCCACCGGTCAAGGCCTTTCCGATAAGTATTATGTCCGGCTCCACCCCTGCGTGTTCCCAAGCGAAAAGTTTTCCGGTACGCCCGAATCCTGTGGCAATTTCATCAAAAATAAGAAGAATTCCCCTTGCGTCACACTCTTTGCGTAGCTCACGAAGATACTGAGGATGATAGAAACGCATTCCTCCGGCTCCTTGAACTATGGGTTCAAGTATTACTGCGGCAATCGTATCGCCATGCTGATCGAGTATGCGGCGCATAGATTCGAAATCATTCGGATCCCATTCGTCATAAAATCCACATTTAGGAGCATCGGCAAAGAAGCGGACAGGAAGAGCAGGACCAAACGCCCCATGCATCCCTGTCACCGGGTCGCAGACAGACATTGCATTCCAAGTGTCACCGTGATAACCGCTCTTTATGGTTGCGAAATTCGTACGTCTGGGGTCATTTTGAGCTTGAACAGCCATTTTCATTGCCACTTCGGTCGCTACAGAACCGGAATCGGCATAGAAAATGCGGTTCATTGATGGCGGCAGAATATCCAGAAGGAGTTTACCGAGCTCGATAGCAGGTTCGTGAGTCAAACCGCCAAACATCACGTGGCTCATCTTTCCAATCTGATTTTCAATTGCTTTATTCAGCACCGGATGATTGTATCCATGAATGACACACCACCACGACGACATACCGTCGATCAATTCTCTGCCATCCTCAAGAGTGATAACCGCTCCGTCGGCATGGTCTACCTTATAAGTGGGGAGAGGATCATGTGTTGATGTATATGGATGCCAGAGATGTTCTCTGTCAAAACTGTCGTTGAGCATATTTAGTAGTAATGCATAATTCATAATGCATAATTCATAATTAGCTACGCTCAAGCAAAGGAAGCTTCTTTGTCGCAGACATACAATCGAAAAAGCATTAATGAAACGATGCCAAAAATTTTAATTATTACTTAGTTGTTATTTTCTGTGCAAAATTACAAAAAAAATTTGAAATAGGAATTTTGAATTTTGAATTCTTTGCGTCTTTACGAGAGGGATAAAAAGCAAAAAGGGCCTAACCACCACGGTCCAGCCCAATTTATGAGTTTCTACAGGTAAAAAATCTTAAGGTAAAAAGATTGTTTAGATTCTGAGTGCAAAGATAAGGCAAAATTTCTCTCCCTCCAAATTATTTTTGACAAAATGTCACAAATATGTTGCATAACATATAAACTGCCCTACATTTTGACATCGCATCCTCCAAAAATCGTACAATTTTATCAAAAATATGTTTTACAACATATTTTCGTTTTCAACGTTGTCGGCGTTATCGGCTACTATCTTTGAATCAAGGGGGAGAGCGTGAAGCCTTCCTTCCATAGCTTTGAGATAGCAAACAAAGGAAAAGGAGATTTGCAAATAATGGGAAAAATCATTATATTTGCAATCTCATCAATAGAAATTGAAATGGCACGGATAAAATACCCTATAGGAATTCAGACTTTCAGTAAAATCGTATCAGGAGGCTACAAGTATGTCGATAAGACGCATCTGGTCTATGATGTTACTGATAGATATGATTATGTCTTTCTAAGCCGCCCTCGTAGGTTTGGGAAAAGCTTGCTTATGTCAACTATTGAGGCTTATTTCAAGGGTGAAAAAGATCTTTTTAATGGTCTTGCTATTGAAAAAATGGAAAAAGACTGGGTCAGCTATCCTGTCTTTAGATTTGATTTCAGTCCGGCCAACTATGTCGATACATCACGCCTATCAGCACGCATAGATGGATGCTTGAAAAGCATAGCTCAAGATTATTCCTTGTCTCTTGATCGTTCTGAAAATTCTGAAATATTCGCGAGTTTGATCAAGCAAGCATACTTAAAATATGGCCAAAAAGTCGTAATATTAATTGATGAGTATGATAAACCTTTGCTTGATTGCCTGCATGATCATGACCTAAATGAAAAGCTTAAGGCCGAACTTAGAAGTTTCTATTCGGTTATTAAAGCCTCTGATGAATATATAAAGTTTGCGATGCTTACAGGCATTACTAAGTTTGGGAAATTGTCGATATTCAGCGGAATGAACAATCTAAAGGATATCTCTTTGATACCTTGCTATAACGACATTTGCGGAATCTCCGAATCTGAATTCCATAGAGATTTTAGAGCATCAATAGAATCTTTCGCCGAAGAACATGATATATCTGAAGAAGAAGCATGGTCGGCATTCCGCACAAAATATGATGGCTATCACTTTGCTTCCAAAGGGGAAGGAATTTACAATCCTTTCAGTGTTATTAATGCATTCGATGATAATGAGCTTGATGATTATTGATACCTTCTCGACTTTCCAAACAGTGAGGTGGTGGCTGCATTCTGGTCTTCTCTTGCAAACCATTTTCTTAGAGGCATGGATGGACAATCGGCCTTCAATCTGAAAAAATGTCTAAAAGATATAAACGAAGGAAGACCCGAAGATTTCATGATCAGCATAAAGAGCCTTTTCGCAGACACTAATTCTGAGATAGAAAGAGATAAAGAAATCCATTTCCAGAATATGATGGCAATAGCCGCAAAAATGATGGGGCTTACTGTGCGGACGGAGATTCATTCAGCCAAAGGAAGATGCGACATGCAGATTCTTAATTCACGCTACGTTTATATATTCGAATTCAAGATCAATGACAGCCCGGAAGAAGCCATCAAGCAAATTCAAGAAAAAGGATATGCCGTTCCATTCGAAGCCGATTCAAGGACAATCTTCTTAATAGGAGCAAATTTCTCAACAAACACCCGCACACTTGATGGCTGGATAATCGAAAAGTTAAAAAATTAGCGTTACTCTCCGATGCCAATACAATTCAAATGACCTTGTAGGGTCGCACGGCTCGTGCGTCCCTACAAGGTCATTTGAAATTATGCGTCGTTTTATTCGGAACGGAGGTGATCGATGGGATTGCTGCGTGCCACGCGGAGAGTATTGACAACGACAACACACATTAT
>JAIDUH010000159.1 GCA_029060285.1 Muribaculaceae bacterium
TAATTAAGGAGGTGTAACAAAAGTATTAATTAAGAAAAATCCAAAAATCTAAAACTTAAAACTCAAGCCTTCTAAAATATGGATCCTCGGTCATCTCTTGAGAATCGGGAGGAGTCGCAAGATATTGTCTCAGGCTCTTGTCAAGCTCAGTTTTGTATGAATATAACATATAATAGGTGTAAAGGGTTCAATTTTAGAAATTTTAAAAAAAAATTGTAATTTATTAAACCATTCAATCTCCCAATCGTTTTAAGTATGAAACCGCGAGGGAGAGCGTTGCTAAATCAAGCATCGACAAGCCGAACGATTCTACACCATCCACATAAGGATGGGTCTAAAATCAATTTGAAATGAACAAAAACACTAAAAATCCTAAAGTTATGAAAAAAACTCTTTTGATCCTTGCCGCTGCACTGACTCTAAGCGGCAGTGCATTCGCCAAGGGGAATGCTAAAAAGAATGTAGAACAGAAAGCTCTCACTTCTTTCATCGCCCAGAATCCTGAACTTAGCCTTAATGGCGCAAGCATAGCTAACATGGCAGGTGTTAAGTTTGAGAATGGAAATGTGACAGAAATCGACCTCAAGGGCAAAAAGCTCGTAGGTACTCTTGACCTTAGCAACTTCCCTGCTCTTACAAAGGTTGACGTTTCCGACAATCAGCTGACAAGCCTTATTGTTGACAACTGCCCCGCTCTTGTAGAGGTTAACGCAGGTCGCAACCAGCTTAAGGAGTTCTCTTGCAAGGGTTGCCCACAGCTTCAGACTCTTAAACTCTATCGCAACCGTCTTTCTGAGATCGATCTTAGCGGAGTGCCTTTGTTGAAGAACTTCAACATCTCAAGCAACTTCCTCGTATCTCTTGACGTGGCTCAGTCTGCCAACCTTGAGACTCTTAATGTAATGAGCAACCGCCTTGAGCAGCTTGTAGTGACCAACTGTACTGCTCTTAAGCACCTCTATGCAAGCTACAACGAGCTTCAGCAGGTTTCGCTCTCAGGTCTGACTTCTCTTCAGAACCTCAATATCAGCGACAACAAGATTTCTAAGCTCTATCTTCAGAATCTGCCACAGCTCTTCACTCTTCTTGCAAGCGACAACCATATGGTTAGCTTCGGAATTAGCGGCTGTCCAATGTTGAGCGATCTCTGGCTCCCTTACAACTCCCTGACTCAGTTCTCAGTTGAAAATTGCCAGAACCTTGCATTTGTTGACCTTCAGTACAACAACCTCTCAACTGTTATCCTCAGCAGCTTCAACCAGCTCCAGAGAGTTAATGTTGCTCAGAATCCTCAGCTCGTTACACTCGACGTTTCATTCGACTCAATCCTTCGTTTCGTAAACGTTTCTGGCGACACTATGTTGACTGACTTCCGCACTCAGGCTTCTCCGCAATTGCATCAGATCCTTGGCGTATGGAGCAACTACATCTAATTCTCCATCAGACTGAATCTTAAAACAGACTTTTCAGAGCCGACATCCTTTTGGATGCCGGCTCTTTTTTATGTCAATTTTTGGTTTATTCCGGAAATAATCTTAACTTTGCAATGTATCTTTTCAATATAATAGTTCATTTATGGATTTTAATATCAATGATGTCTCCGGTGGAGTAGTAAGCAAGTTCGCATTCGGAATGCTTGAATGTCTGTTTACTTCTTATAGTGTCTCTATGGCTGTCCATAATCAAGAATGGACCTCCGGATCATATGTTATTATTGGTGCATCCGGAATCTTGGTGCTTGCTTGGCTCATATGGTTTTTCTACATGTATTTGGGTGGGCGAAGAGTTGTCCCTATTCATAGCAAGCCGGGTGTTGTGGTGAAAGTCATAAATTGGATATTGTTTTCGATATGGGTGGCGAGTGAATATTTGTGGAGGGCAAATCCTTTATGGGTGATTGTCGCATGGAGCTTATATGCTTTCTCAGCTATATATTATACTTCATATTGCAATAAATATGGAAATGAAGCTTAACATGATCTAACCTATGGAATCAGATAGAAGCACAACAAGAATACTGGAGGAATTCTTGCTGATGGATGATGGTGTATCCGGAATGTGTTTATGTCCAGATCTGCGTGATCCGGAAAATGAGAATAAGGACCTGACAAGCCTTTATAAGATATGGGCAACGATACCTGAGCAGACTCATTCTTGCAATGTAGCTATGACGGATGGTTTCTGCTGGCACTTTAAGGATACTGATGCGCTGATCACATTTGAGCGAGACGTGCCTATAGGGGTCAAGACTGCAGACTGTGTGCCGATACTCGCCTATGCTCCCGATAAGCATGGGATAGCGGCTATACATGCCGGATGGAAGGGTACACTCGGTGGGATAGTTGACAATGTTATGGATGCGTTTGTGGAGAATGGTGTGGATCCTGCTCAACTTAAAGTCGCCTTTGGCCCGTCGATCAGTAAGGATGTATATGAAGTCAGCCAAGAGCTTGCTGATAGCTTCATGGAAGCCGGATTCGGTGCATATGTATCATATCCCGATGGGCAAATGGAAAAGCCTCATATCGACCTGCAAGGAATCAATATGGAACGGTTGCTGAGGAGAGGTGTCAAACCGGAGAATATCAAGCTGCACGTCGGGTGCAGCTATAGTTCTAAGTTGAATGATGGAAGCCCGATGTATGCAAGTCATAGGAGGAGTGGAGGAGCTCCTGCAAGAATGCTTACATGCATTATGATGTTGTCATGCTAAGGAGCAAGTTGAGTGCATCCTGTGCAATATATAGACGCAAAAAATAAGGGACGCACGATTTGTGCGTCCCTCCTGGATTAATCTTAATTTTTATTACTTTACTTCTTTTCCGTTCATATCGTATACTTTTTCAGTGTTGCCGTCAACCCAGTCATTAACTTGAACTGTGAATTTGATGGGGCCACCGATTATCTTTGTTCCGGGATATGGGTCATCGGGGTCAGTAGTTCCTGCGCCATTGGTGAAGTCAAGGGTGTAGATGTATTTCTTGCCTTGTTCCCATGTGCTGGAAAGTGGAATTGAGGCCCATCCATATTCCCTTATAGGCATGTGGGTAAATTCGCTTTCGTTGGCGAAAGGATATATTTGCAAGCCGTTGTCAGTGCGGGTGATGTTGACGAGTACGCTTAGATAAGCTCCTCTTGCTACATTGTCGGGGTCATTTTTATAATCCCAAGGAGTAAGTGTCTGAGGCATCAGCATCGCATTGCCGGCTGCTCCCATGATGGAAACTGGATTTGAACTCAGGGTTGTGGTGTCGCAGGCTATCTCGTAGATCACTGTATCATGCCAGTCATCGAGAGTCCATTCATTTGTGTTGAAATCGAAGGTGCCCATATATTGGGGTCTGCCTATTCTCGCACCGATCACTTTATAAGTGTAGTTGTCATTTTCTGACTTTGCGCGCAATTCAATTTGTGACAGACGATGGTCGAATGTGAGCTCTACGCCGCTTGTTTCGTTATCATCTCTTGTGCCGGAAGCATTGGCTGTGATAAAGTCTACTTGGTCGGCAATGTTTTCTGCTACTGCGAAAGACTCAAGTGTCATTCCGCTATTGTCATCTTTCATTATGACGTCTGCGCCGAGTTCATCCTGTGAAGGTGAATATGCAAAGAAGTTAATCTGCTGTTTCGGTGAGAGCCACGCATATTCCTTTCCATTTGCCGCGGTGAAAAATGAATCTGAGCCTTTGTCAAACTCTGTATTGTCGAAATATAAGGAGTACTTATATCCATCCATTTTTTTAGTTGAGCTGTTGATTGTAGAATCACCGTATACTGCCGATACAAAGATCTTGCTTAGATTGGCATTGGTAGTTTCTGAGGCTCGGGTACCCATGGCGGATCTGAAAGAGATAGCTTCGTTTGTAGCTTGACGTACACTTACCGGTTCGTCTTCTGAACATGATGCAAGAGCGATTGCGCTGATTGCCATCAAAAATAGAGGTGTCTTTTTCATAATATTGTGTGTTTTTCAAAAATCCGTTGAACTGACAATGAGGACATTAATCTTATTTCTGATTGATTTCTAATGTCTTTCTTTATTGTTAAAACGGATATATTAACTATATGGTTTGTTAAAATTGTGTAATTTTTAAGACATAATTGTTACATTTGAAGTCCAATATTGATGGCTTGCCAATCGTTGACGTCGGTCTTTAGTTCTGAGTTCCCTTGCTTGGGAGGCTCGGGAAGATCAAGATCCCTTACGATTATGTGCACATGGGTTGGATCCGGTGCTTTTGTCACTTGGTCCGTGACATCAAATGAATGATACCACTTGCTCCCGTCTGTCAGCACCATATATAAAGTAAGGTAGTGTTTGGCTACTGTGGTCGGGCATTCTCCGAATGTCAGGAATTCACCGTGAAGGTTTTCTTCAGCAGCATTTCCTGTTAGGTCAAACTTAAAGGAGGCTGTATTATCGGTCGAAGACTGTTGACCATGACAGTATCCTTCCGCCATCCCGGACAGAGTGGCATCTACTGCGGATGATTCTACATCTTCAAGATTCTTGACATTATAGACATCCACTATGTAGTGGCAGACTGCCTCCTGAGGATACATTGTTATGGTCTGCATTCCCGTATGTGGAGTGATGGAGATATTGTTTGACCTGCTTCCCCAAAGCATACCGGGAGTTGCGGCTATGCGCTCATTTTCTGTTCCCTCCGGACGAGGTATAGTGGATGAATTATCTGCTCTCGAGCCAATTTCTTCTGCATCTTGGGTGTAGATTTCGAGTGTTTCTACACTATCATGACTGCGCATGCGCGCCCAGTCGGTGTTGTCGGCATTTAGGCAAATTGCATGATGCATTCCGAAAGGTGACTTAATCAGGCCTCCTGTCTTATTTGAGAAGATGTATCGCATGGGATTCAGCCCGTCCTCTTCATAAAGATACATGGCCATTGATTCCGGATTCGCTTCTGGAGCTTTGCTCCAGTCAAACACGACTTGCAATTGAGACGTCATCTCTTCCTCCATATATACGTCTTTGTGTGCGCATGAGGCAAGAAGAAAAGCCATTAGAGATAATGTGGATAATTTAGATGTTTTCATTTCTTACCTCCTTTCGAGCGATTGTAATTGTCACACCCTAAAAGCCACACGAGGGAGATTTCAGCTTTTGTTGGTCCAAGCCAACGCAGGTGGTGGGTCGACTGCCAGATGTAGAAACCATATTTGGGTTCATACTTCAGATATTTGCCAGCCATGTATCCTACGGCTAAAGAGAAATCTATGTTTAATCTGCGTGCAACAGGAAGAGAGTAGCCATATTCTATTCCGGATATGAAATTGCATCGGTCCCAAAGTGTGCCTCGCGGTATTCCACCCATTATGCCTCCTTTGCCAAGTTCGAAGTCGTATGTGACAACGCCGGCAAAGAGGCCGAGGTGATGGCCGGTCAAAGGTTTTTCATGGGCTTTTTTCCCAAACCACCATCTGGCACCGAGGTTGCCGCCATATGCGCGCCAATAATAGTGAGTGCGGTCACGGTCCCACCATCCATACATCCAGTCTGCTGTAAGGGAAATGTTTTTGCCTACATAAAATTCTGCCCCTATATTGGGTATTAGGAGGGCATTATAAAGCATGTTGGTCTTTAGCCCCATATAAAATGGTTTGCATTTGTTGACTTCTCCAAGGCAATTAAAGGGTAGTGGAAGAATTTCTTCGGTTATATAAGTTGATATTTCTGGTCTGTCAAGCTGTATGTCAGGGAGGTCGATGGCAGGGAAAAGACTTTCATATTCCACTGTAAGTCTGGAGGCCCTAAGCTCAGGAAAGAGATTTGTATGCATATAGCGGTAAGGTTCCCCCTTGTGTAAAGCTTTTAGTTCTGCGAGTGGATGGGCTGGAGGATTAGTTCCTGTGATTCTTTCGAGAAGCAGCATGACATCGCTTTGATAGGGAACATTTTTGTCAGCTTCGACCTCAGATTTCAGTCCTTTCCAGTCTCTTCCGATATATGTGAATACTGCTATGGAATCTTCTATTAGGCCACGGCTTCGGAATTCTTCGAATATTGCATCAGCTCTTTTTTCAGAAAGGTATCTGTTGAATTCCACCGATCCTTCAGGCGAAGCAGCCCCTGTCACCCTTACTCCGACAAGTTTATGAGAAGGTCCGGATACAGAATCTGCAATAAGTTTGGAGAATATGCTGTCAAGCGTAGCACCGTTACCACTGAAGGAGCGGTCGATATGCGTGTTCGAGACACGAAAATGAACTTTGACTGAATCTTTTTCCGACTCAGCGAAAGAGGACATCGTTCCGGCAATAAGGAGACAAAATAGTGTCAATATGTGTGTTTTCATAGGTGCTGAATTAAGATGGAATCGTGATGACTGTGCGTCATCAGGTGTGTTTGAAAATATAACGAATGATAGGATATAAGTGTTTAAAAATGTTTAAAAAAATATGCAGGATGTTGCAATTATTGCATCATCCTGCACAGTATGGAATGCTGTTTTTAAGTCTCAGCGTTTAGCTTTTGCATTGAAGAATTCAACCATCTCTTTGAATGTATCCTCGTTGAAAGTCACTGGTCCATGTTCGCCTCCTTCTACAGGAATGAACTTGTCAAGCTTACCGGCTTTCTTAAGCGCTTCAGAGAAATTCACACCTTGGCAAAATGGCACTACGCTGTCGGAATTTCCATGAATCACCAGCATCGGGACAGTATTTTCTGATATATAGGTGATAGGACTTATAAGTGCCACCATATCGGGGCTTTCGGCAGGGGCAACTCCCATGAGTACCGCTTCCGGGGAATCTGCTCCTTTGACTGTCTCGCAATTTTCCATTCTTGCCATATCCACGGGGCCAAACCAGTCTACTACTGCATCTACCGAACTGCTTTGATCAAGGTTGCCCCCTACATTCCCTTCAACATCGATTGTGATGTCGCCTGATGTACGGGTCTTCATGTCGTTGGTCACGCCCGCCATTGCTGAGAGGTGACCGCCGGAAGAGAAACCGGTGATACCTACAAAAGATGTGTCAAGACCATATTTGTCTGCGTTCGCCCGAAGATGACGTATTGCTCCTTTCACATCGTTGATCTGTGCAGGATATTTTGCTTCCCCGCTTGCGCGATGGTTGATGGTAGCCACAGCGTATCCCGCATCGGTAAGAGGCTTGCCGAGCGACATGTAAGCTGCATTTTTGAAATTATTGCTAAACCATGCGCTTCCGTAGATGACAACGATAAGAGGATGTTTTTCTTTGCCGTCTTTCGGAAGATAGATGTCGAGTTTGTGTCCTTCGAGATCATCTCCGGCATAGTTGATGTCGGCAAAATCGGGTTGTGGCATCGGTGGCATCTGAAATCCGGGTGGTTGGGCAAGAGCCATGATCGAAAGTATCATGGTGATGATTGAAAGAAAAGTCTTTTTCATAATGGTGTTGTTTATGGTATTATTAGTATGTCCTGAAACTGATTCAAAAATTTGACAAGATCTTTAAAAAAAGGTTTAAAATCATAATATAAAAGTTAGGTTTGTAAAAGTCAGTATAAGTTGTTAACTTTGCAATTTAAATCAAAAGGATAATGAACGTCAGGGAATTTGAAAGGCTTTACAAAAGGCTTTATATGCCGCTCTGCATGTATGCCCTGCGGCTTGTGGCGGATACCACGGCCTCAGAGGATATTGTGCAGGACTCTTTCATCAAGGCCTGGCAATATTGTGAGGCGGGAGGAATCATCAGTTCATTCCAGTCGTTCATGTATCGCACGGTGAGAAACGAATGTCTCTTGTTTCTCAGAGGCAGACAGACAATGATGGGAGAGGAGTATATTCCTGAAGTGAGTGATACGGATATTGACACGTCCGAGAGGGACGCGAGGATATGGCGCGCCATCGGATCGTTGCCTGATAAATGCAAGAAAGTTTTTTTGCTCAGTAAGCAGAAAGGCCTGAGCAATGATGAGATCGCCAGAGAAATGGGAATAACCATAAAGACGGTAAAGAATCAGATGACCAAAGCTCTTGGAAGACTGAGAGAAATCCTTAAAGATGGAGAAAAGCCATTTTTCCTTCCTTTTTTGTAAAAAAATAATTTTTCGCATAGGACCAAGCGGGTCTTTTTGTATCATAATAGTGCAGCGGCTATAATGCCGTTGCCTATTCGATATGGATGATAAAGATATTGATTACATTGCGGATTATTACAGTGACGACGTTTTTTCACCGGAAAATGGCTGGCGAAAGTTCAAGTATGCCATTGGGCTTCGCAGAAAGCGATACGGTATAGCAGCGGCAGTGGCAGCTGTTATCGCTGTCTCGTCTACTGCTGCAATCATAAGCTATGAAAATCATCGCAATGATACCAATGCAGTGGAGAGCGTAAGTGAAATGAAGGGTATGACAGACGTTGAAGAGACAAGGGTTCTTGAATTCGACCATACAAAACTCACTGATGTAGTGGAAACAGTGGAGGCTGAGTATTCCGTTGAAATTGGAAACATTCCTGTCAATGCGGATGATTATGAGCTGACTTTGCGATATGAGGGAACTCCCTCGGAACTTATAGAGGCTATCAACGAGATATTAGGCACACACCTTACACTTTTTGAGGAATGAAAAGACTATTGATTATTCTTATTCTGTTTCCTGTTTTCCAGATAGCCCTTGGTCAGAAAGTAAGCATAAAGGCAAGGGAAGTGTCGGCTGAAACCGTTTTTAAAGATATTATGGATCAGACGGGAAAGAATTTCGTGTATTCTTCCAATATTCTTGACGGATTGAAAGTGACTCTGGATGTCAAGGACATAGGATTGAAGCGTGCCCTCAATCTCATTTTCAAGGATTCCGACATCAAATACAAGATGAAGGGGAAGAGTATCTTGCTTATTAAGAGGCAATCTCAACAGAAGAAAAAGGCAATCAGGATTGGTGATGAAGTAAAACCGGTCATAAAGGTCACGGACTCCCTGCCTCCGGTAATGCTCAGTGAAGTGCTTGTTGAGTCAAGACTCGACAGGCATCCTATGGATTCCTCTGAGATAGGGGCTATGAAACTACAGGTCGGAGAAATATCAAAAACTCCTGTACTCATGGGCGAGGAAGACGTGATGAAGTCCTTTCAGATGCAGCCTGGAGTAATGCAGGTAGCGGAGGGAATGGCAGGAATAAGCGTTCATGGAGGAGAACCTGACCAAAATATGGTGATGCTTGACAATATGCCTCTTTATAGCAGTGACCATTGTGCGGGGTTGTTTTCCGCTTTTAATGTGGATGCAGTAGAGCATATTGACTTTTATAAATCATCGGTGCCGGCAAAGTATGATGGAAGATTGTCGTCTTATCTTGATGTGCGAACAAAGAATGGATCGCAGGAGCGGCATAATGGATCTGCCCGTCTCGGGCTCGCTGCCGGTGCATTCTCCATCAATGGTCCAATCGGACAAAACACTACCTATTTGGTGGCATTGCGGCGTTCATGGACAGAAGCACTGACGCTTCCCATACTTGGGCTCATCAATCTCCTGAGTGATGAGAAATATTATGTTGATTTTGCGTTTACGGATATTACCGGAAAAATAACCCATTCATTTCGAAAAGGTACTGCAGGTTTTGTTAAGGTGTATTATGGTGAAGACTGGTACTATGGCATGAGCACATCTAATCCAGACTGGTATCTTACGTCTGTCACCGATAGAGACGACAGAGGAAGTCTTAGATGGGGAAGTCTATTGGCGCATGTTGGCCTGACACATGAGTTCTCCGAAAGAATGACAGCAGAGTTCACAGGGGGATATACAAGATTCTTCTCGACAATGAGAGCATCGGAACGAACAGAGTCTTCATACGGAGATGGCGAATCAGGAGAATCTTGGCTGAAATACGGAATAAGCAACAATATTGGGGATTTCATCGTGAGGGGTGATTTTGGATGGAAGCCTGATGAAAATCACAATGTCAGCTTCGGCACAGGCTATACTCTGCATTCATTTCTGCCTGAAAGAAACTCAAGAAGATATGTAAAAGATTCCGTTTTGGTCACAGAAATGGACTCTTCATATCGTTATATGGCCAACGAGGTGAACGCATATATAGAAGATGACTGGCGGATAAATGAAAAGATTAGAATTAATGCCGGTTTCAACGCTTCCCTGTTCTGCTTGGATGATAAGGTTCATTCAGGTATAAGTCCTCGCATTTCATTTAGCTATAATCCATCTTCTTGTATCTCGCTGAAGGCTGCATACTGCAGGAATACACAATATGTCTTCCGGCTGAGTCAGTCGTATATCTCACTCCCGACTGATCAGTGGATTCCCATCATGGAAGGATTTAAGCCTGAGACTTCGGATAAGGTGGCAGCAGGTGCGTACTGTCTGATCGGCAACGGAAGATTTGCCGTATCAATAGAAGGATATTTTAAGAGGATGAATAATCTCGTTGACTATCGCGACGAGTATTATCTCAAACTCCCTTCTGATAAATGGAATTCCGTACTTTGCAGTGGGAAAGGTAGCGCACGGGGAGTTGACTTCAATCTGGAAAAGAAATCGGGTTCTGTCACCGGCCATGTTTCTTATTCTCTTGGATGGGCTGACAGGAAATTTGCAGATAAAAACGGAGGCAAGACATTTCCGGCAAGATTGGACCACAGGCACACAATCAATGTTCTTGTAAACTGGGAAGTAAGTCCCAAGGTGAGTCTGAGTGCGGCATGGATAGGACATTCCGGCAGCCGATTCACATTGATTACACAGGTATGGTCAGGCACAGAAGAGATAGATGGTGGATTCTGGCAAGAGCAGTCTGGTCTTAAGACGGGTCTGAACCGATATACACTTCCATTCTATCACCGCCTCGATCTTTCATGCCGGGTGAAAAATAAACGTGGCTATTGGAATTTCAGCCTCTATAACGCCTATTGTCATATGAATACGATCGGTATTCGTCGTTCTTATAATAAGAATGGTCAGGCTGTATTTCAAAAAGTATCAATATTACCAATCATTCCATCATTCTCATATACATGGCTATTCTAAAGAAATTCTTATATACGTTCCTTCCTCTCATTGCTCTGACAGGTTGTTATACTGATTTTAATCCTGATGAGTCTTCAAAACCTGTGTTATGTATCAATTCTGTAGTCACTGCCGGAGCACCGATTTCAGTCTCGGTTGATCATACATGGAGATACAATGAGCCTATAGCTGCTTCCGAAAGGGAAGTGAAAGATGCTGTAATATCTATTTACGTCAATGGAGAACTTAAGGATTCTACATATGTAGCAGCTGAGGGGGATGAGGTCCGAGTGTTGTGTGAAAGTGAGGAATATGGAAATGCCGAGGCTTCGGTGACAGTTCCATACGTGACTCCGATTGATAAGTTTGAGTTCACTCCTTACGCAATAAGTTCTTGGACCTATGATCAGGATGGATTTGGGGTAATCGTTCGCTTTAATTTCGATGTAGAAATAGGTATATCCGATATGCGACCGGACCTCGAGTATTTCAGATTGGTCTGTGAAACCTATGATATGGGTATACCTGACCAAGATATCGGTGATGAAGGCGGAGAATCCGAATCTCCTCAACGTTACTCTTATCTCAGTGTAGGAGAACTTGACGAGAATTCAGATATGATATTTATGGAGCATATTGGAATCTCTGAGTATATGATTGGCGGAATATCGAATCGGGGACTGTTTTTCACCGACCGGACTTTTTCCGGCTCCTCCTATACAGTCAGTTTGAAATTCGATAGGGCTTATTTCGAGGCTTCCGGACCGGAATTAGATGACGCTTTACTTGACTGTGGCATCAGATTCACCCTTATGACTGTGTCGAGAAGCTACTATGACCGCATTAACTATCTGTGGCAGAAAAATTCCGGAATAATAGGAGAAATGGCAGACATGGGTTTGGCAGACCCTATATGGGGATATAGTAATGTGTCGTCCGGTGCCGGAGTTGTTGCGGCGCAGGCTATCACGACTTATGACCTCAATCTTAAGGATTTCCTCTATGATACAATAAAAAATATTATCGAAGAGGAAGGAGACAAGTAAGGCAGATTTAAGACTCAATATTATTACACAATAATCAAATATCTTTATGAAAAAGTTTTTCTTAACTCTTACGATGGCAGCAACAACTATCTTGATAGCCTCGGCAAGGGAACCAAAATCGGGATATAGGGGATTTGTGGATTTGGATTGCACCATAGGAAAGGCCTATTGGTTTTCAAGTGCCGATGGATATTATAAACATGAGGGACTGCTTTATTTGGGTTTCACTACCTCGCACGGTTATCAGATCAACAGGCATGCCTATGTGGGAGCCGGCTTTATGATGTCGCTGGGATTTCCAAGCCTTATGCTTCCGGTATTCGCAGATTTCAGATATGATAGATCGTTCGGGAAATTCACGCCTTATGGAGATGTCAGGATAGGATACAGCTTCAGTGACGGAGGCGGAATGTATTTCTCTCCGATAGTTGGATATAGGGTAAACTTAGGGAGGAAGGCAAACTTCAATATAGGAGTGGGTCTGACACTATGCGGACAGACCCACGAAAAGTATATAACTGATTGTCAAAAAGACGAAACTTCGGATGAATATGAATGTATTGTTTATTACGTGGGCACAAGGCATATATATGATCCGAGGTTTTCGCTTAGATTCGGTTTTGACTTTTAGTCTGTTTTTTATTGCCAGGGAGTCCAGCGTTGCCAGTCAACAGACTCGAACATGGGGGCTTTGGCGACGTTGGTATCCATTGTGTTGTCGTCGAGGAGAAAGCGGCGGATAAAAGCGGTGACTTCCGGATATTGGCTCAGTGGAAGCTGGCAGTGGGGGTGTCCTCCTTCAATGGAATACCCCATTCTTTCTCTGATGCCGAATGCATTCCAAACTTCTTTTGCCGCCCGGCTTGACACGTAGCCGGATTCATCTGCCAGCCATTCATAATCCGTATTGCCGAGAATAAGCAAGGCCCTTGGAGCTACGAGGGCTGCCAGTTGATGATGGTCGATGGGAAGTCGGTTTATATTGTTTTCAGAGAATTGCTTCATGCTTTCAAGAAACCATGCATAGTTGGTGTTATGAACGCGCTCTACGTTTCCGAGAGTTTCTGAAACACGCCATGCGTTTACTCCGCCCCCTCCCGGTTCTTGGGCTATGGTCAGTGCGATGCGCTCGTCCATAGCTCCCGCATAAAGCGCCATCTTTCCTGCAAAAGAGCATCCGGTGACACCTATGTGTCTCATGTCGATGTTAGCTTTGTCTGCGACTTTTTCAAGTCCGTCAATAAGTCGGCTGATACCCCAAGGCCATGCAGAATAGGCTCCGATTTCTGTGTTTTCGGGATATAGCCGGTTGATAGGTTCTTCCCCTCGCTTCTGGGTGTGCGACATTACTTCCATGAAATTAAAGCCTATGGCAGCCACTCCATTGTCGAGGAAAAGTTCTTTTGGAAGTGAACCTGTGGGAAAACCAACGCCGATTACAATAGGGAAAGGTCCGTCCCCTTTCGGATAGACTATATGAGAGTTCAGGGTAAGGGTTTTGCCGTTTTCATGGATGGTCACTCTCAGCGTGTCATTATCCAAGACTGTATCTACACTGTCTTTGCTGATTGTTGGTTTTTGACCTAATTCATAATGCCAGAGCATTTGAAGTATTTCAGAGCGATGACGTTCCCAGTCTTTGAAGTCAGTAGAGCGTGTGCCGTCTGCAAAAGTGAAAGGATCCGGAAGCGTAGGAATCTCCGGAAGTGCCTCGAACTCCTTTAATTGCAGTTGTGGGTATGAATCCCCTGTATTCTCTCGGTCATAGACGGTCGGAATTGTAGCAGATACGCCAACATTTCCAGTTATTATGGCTAAAAAGGCAAATGCCCATCGTAAAAGTTTTTTCATGGTTTCAAATATGAATGTCTGATCTATCAAGTTTTCTTAGCTTATCTTCCATGTTTTTATCGTAAGCTTGTCCTCTTGAAACAAGATAATGGAAAATAAGTATATCATCTACAATCTCAATATGGAATGTGAAAAAGGCACGACGTGTACCAATTCGTATTCTATATACACAGTCATAGGATTTCAGTTTCTTACAGTTTGAGATTTCAGATAAGGTTGAGGCTTTCTCAACTTCATCCATTACCTCCAAAACCAATTTAAGGTCTTTGCCATTAAGACGGGAGAGACTTTTACCAAAATCTTTTGAAAGCTTATATTTCATCTTCTGCAGACTTTTTTCTAAGTGTGGCCATTAGATTCTCTTGATCCTCGTCGCTCATCAGTTCATTTCCTTCAGGTCTTGTCTTGCAAAGATATGCGAATATTGTGTCATCGTCAG